>JBAVZX010000403.1:0-10605 GCA_049589015.1 Phormidium sp.
GTGAAACAGCGCGATTAGTTATCGAAGTAGTAAGTACTAATTGGCAAGATGATTATCTACTAAAGTTAGGAGAATACGAAAAGCTGGGAATTCTTGAATATTGGATTGTTGATTATTTAGGTTTAGGTGGTAGACGCTATATTGGAAATCCGAAACAACCGACTATTTCGGTTTACCAAATGGTTGAAGGCGAGTATATGGTTACTCAGTTTAGAGGTGAAGAACGCATTCAATCTGCC
Organism: Phormidium sp.; assembly: GCA_049589015.1. Classification (GTDB taxonomy): domain Bacteria; phylum Cyanobacteriota; class Cyanobacteriia; order Cyanobacteriales; family Aerosakkonemataceae; genus Floridanema. The sequence goes on from JBAVZX010000403.1 coordinate 240, forward strand.
ATTTTTCCAGAATTGAATTTAACAGCAGAACAAATCTTTAAAATTGGGTAATAAGGAGATCGATCGCAATGATTACAACCACGAAAAAAGTAAGTTTTGCCGAATACCTCAAGTATAATGATGGCACTGATAGGAAGTATGAATTAGTCAATGGAGAGTTAATCCCAATGAGTTTAGGAACTGGGAAACATGGGGCGGTTATAGAATTTGTAAACGACTGTTTCAAGGAACAAGTTAAAAAAGAAGGGAAACCTTGGACTTCAAAAGATATGCGGATTGGTGTGCGATCGCCTCGTGGAGGACGTTGGGATACTTCGCGAATTCCAGATATTACAGTATTAACAATAGAACAATGGGAATCACTTGCTAATCGTGAAGCAGTAATTGAATTAGATGAACCTCCCCCAATTTTAGTAGTAGAAGTAGTTAGTGAATCTACCAAAACTACTGATTATCGTGCTAAACGTTCTGAATATGCAGTATTGGGTATTTCCGAATATTGGATAGTTGATCCAATAGATGAAGTAGTAATAGTATGTTCTTTAATCGAAGGTTTTTATGATGCTGTTTCCTTTCGCGGTGAAGAACGGATTATTTCTGGGAGTTTTCCAGAATTAAACTTGAGTGCAATTCAGGTCTTACAAGCGGGGAAGTAAAGTATTAAAATCAGGAATTTTGGGGTGTTTTTATGTATGCGATCGCCATTCAAAAAATCGGAGACTATTTAGGCATAACTTTGCGCTTTTGATAATCAGAAATGGGCAAGAGTTGCCATTGAGAATTTTCTCCTAAGTCCAATACCCATTTATGATAATTAAATAGGCTTTCTCGATGTCCTACACTGATAAAAGTTGTCTGATATTCTTGTAACTGTTGATATAGATTTCCTTCATTTTTCAAATCTAAAGCACTGGTGGCTTCATCTAATATGGTAAATTTGGGACAACTTATTAGTAATCTGGCAAAAGCAAGGCGTTGTTGTTCTCCTAAAGATAAAATATTTTCCCAAGGAACTTCGGTATCAAAGCCTTTGATTCGCGGTAGTAAATTTTGCAAATTCACTTGTTCTAAAAGTGCTTCGAGTTCTTGATTGCTCATTTCCCGATTAGTATTGGGATAGAGTAACTGTTCCCGCAAAGTTCCCAAAATAATATAAGGACGTTGGGGTAAAAATAACATATCTTCTAAAGGAGGTCGGACTAAACGACCAGTTCCAGAATTCCACAGACCTGCGATCGCACGCAATAGAGAACTTTTGCCTATGCCACTTGGCCCAACAATTAATAAACCTTCTCCTGGAGGTACAGAAAGTGATAAATGTTCTACTATCACTTGTTCATAATCGGGTGTTTGTAAAGTTAAATTCTCGAAAGCTAGATGATTTTCTTCTAGAGTTTTAATCGTACTCACATTTTTGGGTTTTTGGGTGACAGATTCTAACGCTTCCGAAAATTCTGTTAACCTTTCAGCGTAACTAGAAAATCTTCCTAAACTGCTAAATTCACCGATCAATTGTCCTAAAGCATTAGAGAAAAGAAAACTACATAAACTGGCTTGTTGAATTTCTCCAAAATCAATTTTTCCAGTAATAAATAAAGGTGTAAGTATGAACATTGAAAATACAGTAATAGCAGATTGATAAGCCCTGTTAAATATATCTTGATTTTTCTCCCAACTCAATCTGCGTTCAATAGTATTTGTTACATTATTAAATCTACGCTGGATGATTTTTGTTTCTTCCGTCTCTCCGTGAAAAAACGCTATTGATTCAGCATGATTCCGAATATGAGTTAAACAATAATTGTAGTCGGCTCTAAATTTAAGTTCTTCTTGATTAATTTTGTTCATTTCTTGATTCAAATAAAGGGCAATCAAGTTGCCCGCTACTGTATAAATAAACAAAATAATTGTAATTGTTGGGGAAATTGACCAGATAACTATTAAAAAAGTGACCATTTCCAACACTTTTTCGATAAAAGTAGCTGAAAAACTCAGAAAATCTTTAATGATAGGTTCAATTTCTTGAGCTATTCGTTGATCTGGATTATCTATACTAGATTTAAAGTTTATTTGATAATAGGCTTGATTGCTTAAGTATTTTTCTAAAATGTGATTATTTAGCCATTTGTACCAATTTAGAGCAATTTTTTTTCTCGCCAATCTAGAAAACGCTAATAATAGAGTTACTACTACAATACTTAAACTGGAAATCCATAAAGTATCAATATACTTAGAAAGATCTCTTTCCTCAATAACAATATTTGTGACATAGCGATTCCAATAGCTATTAAAGGCAGTGACACTCACTAGTAAACCGATTAATGATAACATTAGGATCAGCATTCCCCAAGATTTTATGACCTCGGAAAATGGCCTCCCTTCTGCTTCTGTGGGATACCAGTAAGGTTGAGCGATCACTTTGACATCCCCCCAAAACTTAAAAAAATTGGAGGAAGTACTCTTTAAGGGTTGATCCTGAAGAACTTGAGTTTGCATATTCTACAAATATCGGGTTTATCGTCCTCACTTAACTAAAGAAGTAAGAAGGGCGACGAAATTTATTATATCTGCATTTTGAGTTATTTCAATCTAATTAAGTTTGTAGTGACGACTTTAGTCGTTTCTTTCCTACATCAAACGACTAAAGTCGCTACTGCAAACGAAGCTTATTAAGATAGGGCGGGCGAGATGCCTGCCAAAGTTTTCATTTTATTTACATTTACCTACTGACAAGTTATTTAGCAAATTATGGTCTATGATTGACTAAAATTTCCGCGATCGCTTGGGAAATCGGGAAATTTGGTGAATATATTTCCATCCAGAAAAACTCCCCTACAGGGTTAATTTCAAGAAATATGTGCCGACCATCTGGCGTTACGAGAATATCAATTGCCCCATAATTTAACCCAAAGTAAACCATCAATTTGAGCAGCTTTTTTTCAATATCTTCTGGCAAATTGTAAGGTTCCCAATCTTTAACTAAAGCTCTACCTTTTTTCCGCCAATCATAAGTAGATCCTGGCAACTTTTGCGAGTTTACTGCTGCTGTAAATATCTGATGACCGACAATTGTTATCCTTAACTCTAACGCTTTTGGTACATTTTCTTGAAATGTCATTGGACAAAAACGTAGTCCTTCTAGATGTTCTAAATCTTCATCTGTTACCGGACTTGTGAACACAACATTTTCTTGACCCTGCTCATTATAAATAGCAAAGGTAGAAAGCATTTTGGTAATAATACCCTGCTCCCGACATTCTTGGGCAAATTGTTTCACCGCCTCTGGATTATTTGAAGTTAAGGTACGTGGCGTTAGCAGTCCAATTTCCTTTGCTACTTGTAACTGGAGTTGCTTATTTTTAGCTACATCTACATTAGACATTTTATCGAAATGAAATGCTTTGAGACTAGCAATCATTCCCCTAACTGTAGCCCGACATTCTTCAATTGAAGCATCTCTAAATTGCTTATCCATTGAGTCAGAAATTTTCTGTCCATAACGCATCCGGCGATACCAAACAGAGGAAACTTCACTCAAATCTAATGTCTGTTCGCCATCAGTAATAATTACCTGTTCCCCATCCTCATATTTAATATCAAGTTGCACTTCAGTAGGAAATCTGTCTGTGTCAAAACGAAAAGCTTTTTCTCCTTTGGATTCGATCGCTTTCATTACCAAAGGAATACTTTCGTTATCGTTGCTGTAAGTAATAATTAAAACTGTCATTTGATTGAAGATATTAGTTGTTTAGCTTGATTTGTGGAACAGGTGAGATAAATTTTAGGAAATTAGAGCGTCTGCGATCGCACCAGAAATCGGCAAATCCAAATCTTTCTCCAACATTCCCCACTCTCCGCTCGGATTAATTTCCAAAAACACATATTCTCCCACTGGTGTCACAATAAAATCAAACGCTCCAAACAGCAATCCAAATTTACTCATAAAAGCTTTCAGACAACCAACAATTTCTTCAGGAAGTTGATGATGTTGCCATCTCCCAACATCAACACCTGGAGAACGCCAATCAACTTTTTTTCCTGCATAAACAGACGCATCAAGCGCCCCCACAAATACATTACCATTCACATACACCACCCGCAATTCCAACTGCTTAGGAATCTCTTCTTGAAAAACCATTGGGCAATAACGCAGTGACTCAGCATCAAGTAAATCTTTTTCTTTAACAACACTCGTATAAAGAAAGAAAGAAGTTTGTTCCATACTCCGGGAAAGAGCAGTTAATAACTTACTCACCATTTTTCCCTTAACTTGTTGGAAAAACTCCCTTGCTGCTGCTGCTTTATTAGTAATAAGAGTCTGAGGAATCACAAAACCTACTTCAGAAGCAACTCGCAGTTGGCGCAATTTATTATGTGCAATATTAATCCGTTCTAAATCATCTACCCAACGAGCTTCTCTCAAACTATCCCAAAAACCATCCAATGTTGCCCGTGATTCTTTAATGCAAGCTTCTCGAAACTGAGGAGCTAATTCTTCACCAAATTTTGGCTCCCATATCCGGCGCATCCACACAGCTTTTACCTGCTCTGTACTGATAGAATCTGCGCCATATTCCAGCCTGTGATAACTTTTAGACTTGTCAAACTGTGCTGTTAATTGTACTTCTAGGGGAAACTTATCTGTGTCGAAACGAAAAGGTTGCACCCCTTTTTTTGACAAGGCTTCTGCTACTCTATCTATTGTGAAAAAATCTCCACTGTGGGTAATTAATAAAACAACATCACGGGACAAGGACATAATATATTTGTTTTGCGGGTGTTCTTTGAGCGATATTTAGGAATTATCCCAAATCACTCATTTAATTTTAATTTATTTGTGATTCTCACGCTCTTAACTTTTATTGAGAGAAGCTACTTGGTAAAATTTACTGCATTGTGATATCATGATATTTACCATTTTAGTTAATTTTAATCTGGTAAATATTGAAAAATTCTGATTTTGGTCATATTTTAAGTTAATCTTAAAATATGACCAAAATCAGAATTTTACGTCGAACGGAATTTAGCTTTTTACTTGGCTACCATGCAATCTCGGATCATCAGAATTAGTCTTGTTTGTTGTCACAGGCGGGGTAAATTTGGAAACTTGTCCGGTAGTTTTAGCATAAGGTAAAGATTCACCTGTTACTAAAGCTGCTAAATTTGCTGCCATAATGGTTTTAGGTTGTTCGCCGATAGTTTGCGCGATCGCACTTCCCTCTTTCCCAAAAAACACAAAATGGGGAATCCCATCAACTCGATAACGCTCAATTTCTGGCAACCATTTGTTATTATCAACATTGAGCATGACAAAATTTATCTTGTCAGTATATTGCTGTTCTAATTCATTTATATCACTCGCCATCGCCTGACAAGTTGTACACCAATTAGCATAAAACTCAACTAATGTTGGTTTTCCATTGCTCATGGCGATGTCTAAAGGCATGGAGTTTTCTGCTAAAGTAGTTAAGGTAGCAGTACTTGTCTCAGTTCGCAGTCCAAAAACGAAAGCAACCGAAAGGATAATTGCTGCGAAAACAATCAATAAATTTCTGACTCTTGCGCCAACGGTGGAAACTGACTTTTCGGGAGATTCTATAGTAGAGTTAGGTGAATTTTTAATCATTGGATAGCTGAAAAAAGATTACGCACTACTTTTAATTTAGCTGAAGTTGCTAAAAGCGATCGCCATTATGAAAAAACGAGTTACCTTAACTTTCCCCAAACGTTCCATACAAATGCCAGTAACTTATCGACTGGCGAAAGATTTTAACGTCGCTGCTAATATTATCCGTGCTCAAGTTGCCCCGAATCAAATTGGTAAACTGGTGGTAGAATTATCAGGAGATATTGATGCCTTAGAAGCAGCAATAGATTGGATGCGATCGCAAGATATCGGCGTTTCCCTCGCCAGTCGCGAAATCTTAATTGATGAGGATATTTGCGTTCATTGTGGTTTATGTACTGGCGTTTGTCCCACAGAAGCATTATCATTGGAACCAGAAACATTTAAACTGAACTTTGTGCGATCGCGTTGCATAGTTTGCGAACAATGTATCCCCACTTGTCCCGTTCAAGCAATTTCTACTAACTTATAAATTGCCATTAAAACGTAAAAACATCAACCAAAATCCCATCATCTCCTTGCAATCTTTCCTGACTCGGAGAATCATAAACTACTAACAGCGACTTTTCACTTTCTCCCTTGCGCCAAAAAGCTAATCCCTCTGCATGATCTACACCTTCACCAAAAGGAATATCTAAAATTGGAGAAGGTTCTAACAGAGATTCTTCCGGCAAATTTACCCCATTTTCAATCCGATAAAGTCTCACCGGGCCATCTAAATCCATCGTCGGACCCGCTAATACTAACAAATCTTCTCCATCAATAGCAAGTTCCCGAACTCCCAACCCAGAAAGGTAAACAAAATGTTTTTTATAAAGTTTATCTCCCCAGCTTTTCAACTTTAAACTATTCGGGCTACTTTCTTCCACAGAAACCTCTAAAATAATCGCCCAACCCCGTAAAACTGGCCCCCGCAAACCCAGAAAAATTTTATCCTGATAAACCGCTAAACCCTCAATATCAAACCCATTTTCTTTGGAAGGAATTTGACTAGCCAAAAAAGGCGCTAAATGCGGATCATCTAGCAAAGCATCGATCAGCAAATTGCCATTATTAGTATTTTCCAACTTAGCTGCTGTCAACTTAACATTTGGGTTGTCTGGATGTTCGCATGACTTACATAACTCATCACCTTTTACTGGTATCCTTGCCAACAGATAACGATTTTCTTCTCGTTTAATCTTCTCCATTTTTTGAATGTTTTCTAGGTCCGATCGCTTAGACTTAGGCTTAGACCTTTTCAAACTATGAGAACCAACTAACCATATATAATTGTTAGCATAATCCATGCCCTCAATATCTATTTCTTGAGCGGAGTCATTTGGCAAATCAATAAAATCTGCCACATTAAAAATTTCATGACCAGCAAAAGTTTTGTCGTCAGTTTTAGTCAACCGTTCAATACTTGTATTTTCATCACATCCTAACCATAAAACTTCGCCTGGAGTCATCGTTATTGCTGATAAATCTTCCCGACTTGCAGCAAATTTAGATTCAAAGCGCAGTAAAATCTTTTCCATTTTTGACACCTATTTTAAAAGTAGAGTAGGCATTGCCTAATAATAGACTTTTACATAGTATGAATCATTAAATTCGACAATGCCCACCATACTAACTAATAAGCAAAAAAACTAAACATTTGCCATTTCTTTATGTTCAATGCGAGTGCCTAAAAGCTTGAGAAATTCCGCCAACCAGCGGGGATGTGCGGGCCAAGCGGGTGCAGTTACCAAATTACCATCAACCATTGCTTCATCTACCGGAATATGCACATAAAGTCCACCAGCTAAAGTAACATCAGGGCCACAAGCAGGGTAAGCAGTGCAACTTTTACCTTCCAAAACTCCCGCAGCTGCCAAAAGTTGTAAACCATGACAAATAGCAGCAATAGGTTTATTTGTTTCCGCAAAATGGCGGGTAATTTCTAATACCCTTTGATTTAAACGGATGTATTCCGGTGCTCTACCCCCAGGAACAACCAAAGCATCGTAGTTTGTTGGATCTATTTCGGCAAAATTAGCATTTAAAGTAAAATTATGACCAGGTTTTTCGCTGTAAGTTTGATCACCTTCAAAGTCATGCACTCCAGTTCGTACCTTTTCGCCAGTTGTTTTATCTGGGCAAACAGCGTGTACAGTATGTCCGACCATTTGTAATGCTTGAAAAGGCACCATCACTTCGTAGTCTTCCACATAGTCACCGACGAGCATTAAAATTTTCTTGGCAGCCATATTTACAATCCCTAATTTTCTTAGTTTTTAGTTAGATCTATTTTCTAACAAAGGTACGATTGAAGTCGTTACTACAAACTTAATCTTAGTTAATAAAAACGGAAATCCTACAGCTGACTTTAGCTGTAGGACTAGCAATTAATTATCTAGGATTATTTAGAAAGGTGTGGTAGCAAATGGATTAAAGCTGACCAAATTAGCACCTGGGCCAGAAATGGCATTTCTGCCAGTACCACCCACAACAGGCCCAGCAGGATCATCCCACCAGTTGTTAGTAGCATCAATTGTCGTGCCGCTACCAGCGTGATAAAAACCTGCATTAAGATTGCCAATCAAATTGTTGTTGTTGATTAGGACAGCACTGCCATCAATAATGTCGCCCTCACGGATGGCAATACCGTTGTAAGAATTGGTAATCACATTGCTACGGACATTTACTGTTCCCAAAGCTAGACCCCCTGGAGGTGCATTTCGCAACCGGATACCGCCTCTGTCAATCTCTTCATCACCTGAGTTGGGAATTCGATCTCTTCCTAAATTGACGTTGGTAATATCATTGTTTTCAATTGTGGCGCTACCACCAGCCAATTGAATTCCCTGTTCTCCGATATTACTGAGTCGGTTGCTGTTAATAACACTGTTAGGATCGACGATTCCTTCAGCAGCTACACCTGGGCCTGTCAAGTTGGCAATGACGTTATCTGTGACTCTGATACTATTTTGTCTGAAAGCTTGCAAGCCACTAGTAGTACTACCACTAATCGTAGATACGTCACGGATTAAGTTATCGATCACACTCGCGCTTCCACCAACTCCGCCACTATCCAAGAACATGACTCCACCGTTAAATGGGCCTTGACCATTAAAAACATTTTGCCGAATTAGTAAATTGTCAATATTAGAGCCTTGGGCGCGAATAGCGTTGGAGTTATCACCGCCCAACTGAATCGTCAGTCCTTCAATAGTGACGTTACTAAGACCGGGAAGAACTGTAAAAATCGGAAGATTCGGCGCAGTAAAAACTACAGTTGGTGGTACTGTGGAACCGCTACCGGGACTTACACCTGCATTTGCTCCCCTGATAGTTAAAGGTTTGTCAATTTCGATAGTATTTGGTTCGGCATAAAATCCAGCTTGGGCCACGATGATATCATTGGCAACAGCCGCATTTTCCGCGTCAAAAATGGAATTGTAGCTGTCTTGAAATACTCCTGATAGGTTATAGCGGAGGACACGCAAAGGATTTGCTGGTGTGCCAGTCAAGGGGTTATTGTCTAATACTCGGACAGTAGCAGTGTCAGCTGAACCTACTTGGTAAGGTAAGTCTTCGGCTATTTTGACAGTTACCATTTCTACTGGTTCATTAATGCTATCGGTTAGAGGTGTAACGGTAACAGGGTCAGAAACAGAGCGACCAGCGGCAATAGTTACAGTACCAGATAAAGCTCCATAGTCTGTGCCAGGAGTTGCTGTACCTGTGGTGGTGTAGCGGATAGTTAGAGGTTGGGTGATATCGCCTCCGGTGCGGGCAAACTGAAATGTGCCATCTCCTGAATCATCAGGACGACCGGGTTCTCCGGCAGTGGGGTCAAGGGCAGCAACGAAAACCAGTGGTTTTGGAGGTGGTGGAACGTCGTTGTCTAAAATTGTTAGGACTGCCGTATTTTGTGCGCCAATGATTGCGCCACCTGTGGGACTAACTAAGGCTAGGTTGACTGTTTCCTCTGGTTCTACTAGGGTGTCGTCAACGATCGGAATATTGACAACTTGTGAAGTTACCCCAGCTGCAAGGTTAACTGTGATTGGGGTGTTGTTGTAGTCAGCTGGGGTGGTAGCAGTACCATTGCTGAGGTTAACGGTGGCGGAAACTGCCCCTGAAGCATCGCCATTACGAACAACGGTAACGGCTAAAATGGCTGTGCCATCTTCTCTAACAACGTATTCGGGGTTGCTAAACTGAAGAGTCGGTGGATCTACAATATTTAGGACTGCGTTACCTTGTGGCCCAATTACTGCACCTGGGGAAGGGTTGACTAAGGATAAATTGACGGTTTCTGTTGGTTCTGGTATTCCGTCGTTAACCACAGGAACAGTAATAATTTGGGAAGTTTGTCCATCAGCAAAGTTAACGGTGATGGGGGTATTACTGTAGTCGTCTGGTGCAACAGCGGTTCCATTGGTGAGGTTAATGGTAGCGGAAGCTGGCCCTTCTAAACCACCACTACGAAGTACTGTGACTGCTAAGACTGGTGTGCCATCTTCTCGAACAGTGAATTGAGGGTTGCTAAATTGAATGATGGACTGTTCTACGGTTCCCGAATAGTCGATTTTCTGAACTAGGTAATCGGAACTGTCGGTGATGATTCCGTTGACGATCGGTACAGTACCAGTTGGGTTATCGTAGGCTTTGGCGGTAAATCTCAGTTCGTCAAAATTAGCATTGGAAATTTGGAATTTGAAGTCGCCATTTACGCCATCATCGGCTCTAAATTTTACGCCTATTCCAGAG
>JBAVZX010000404.1:0-1680 GCA_049589015.1 Phormidium sp.
AATGGTGCTAGAAATACAGAAATTATTATCTTACCAGTTCCTATAACTAAACCACAGATTAGTTTAAAAGTCCATAAAAAAATCCCTATAATCCAACCAATAACATGGAAAATAAAACTTGGTATGGCAAATAAAAAATCCACAATAGATACCTCCTAAGTAATTAATCATTACAAGACAAACTGTTCTATTTTTTGACAATTATCCTTGACGGGACAATAATTAAAGCTGGTATCGCCAAAAAAGGTGCAATTTCAATGTATTACTTTAGATAGATTAACAGTATAAAATCTATCTTGTCAAAACATAAATATGGGATTTAGTGGGAATTTTACAATTTTTTACGATAGCAAATTCGTAGGAAAAAGTAGGATTTAGGTTCTCTGGGGCTAAAAAGTGTGATAAAGTGGGATTATCTAAACATAATTTCGTTTTAATGTATGGACATAGAAGAAGTTTTGAAATGGACTGACGAAGAAGTATTAGCTAAAACAGGAAAGCATCTCGATTCTTTACAAAAATCAATATTAGAAGGTGTTTGGCAACATCAAAATTATGAAGAAATAGCGAAAAGTAATCACCGGAGTTACGATCATGTGAAAAAAGAGGCATGGAAATTATGGAAACTTTTATCTGATCTAATAGGAGAAGATGTTAAAAAATCTAATGTTTGCTATTTGTTAGAACAGGCTGAATTGTCTAATATTTCTAGTCTTCTTGATTGTGTACAAATAGGAGTAGGTAATGGTAATATCAATATTTGTGGTGAAAATAATCGATCGCACTCACCCCCCCCAACATCCCAAACAAAAGATCGATCGCCAATCATCAATCTAACAGAAGCACCAGAAATAACTCAGTTTTACGATCGCACCACCGAACTATCAACCCTGAAACAATGGATATTAGAAACAAACACCCGCTTAATTACAATATATGGATTAAGTGGAATTGGGAAAAGTGCGATCGCCCTCAAACTAATTGAACAAATCCAAACAGAATTCGATTATATTATTTGGCAAACTCTCAATAACACTCCCCCACTTTCCACCCTACAAACAGAACTCAAACAGTTTTTTTGCCAACCCCAACAAAACCCATTACCCACAGTAATTGATTATTTTCGCACCTCTCGCTGCTTAGTAATTCTTGATGACGTACATAGTATTTTTAAACATAATCAAATAGCCGGACAATATTTAAATAGTTACGAAGATTATGGCAAATTCTTTAAACAAATAACCCAATCATTTCACTATAGTTGTGTAATCCTTCTTACTTGGGAAAAACCCAGAGAAATCGCTACCTTAGAAGCAGAAAATCGACCTGTACAAACATTAAATTTGCAAGGATTAACAGAACAAGCAGCAGAAATATTGCGAGAAAAAAGATTAACTGATGAAGATAAATGGTCAGAATTAATCGCACTTTATCAAGGACATCCTTGCTGGTTAAATATTATAGCAGCAACAATTAACGAACTATTTAATGGTAGTGTTGACCAGTTTTTAGCAGAAAATTATATATATTTAGGTGACATAGAACTACTATTAAAAACTCACTTAGAGCGTTTATCCGAATCAGAAAAAACAGTGAGTTATTGGTTAGCAAATCAAGCTGAAGCCGTAGATATTTCCCAAAAACCTGCTAATATTGAATTATCAAAATCAGAAATTTGGC
>JBAVZX010000405.1:0-7878 GCA_049589015.1 Phormidium sp.
ACTCAAAGCCCGTGATTTTATCGATTACGATGAAATGATTTTATCAGCTTTGCGAGTGTTGGAAAATCCCAGCGCCAGACGAACTTTACAAAGTCAAGTATTTGCGGTTTTTGAAGATGAAGCCCAAGATTCTTCCCCTTTACAAACCAAACTTTTAGAAATTCTCTCAACAGATCCTGACCATCCAGATGCGCCAGCAAATTTAGTCAGAGTTGGCGACCCAAATCAAGCAATTAATTCCACTTTTACCCCCGCCGATCCGATTTATTTTCGCCGTTTTTGCAATGATTGTGAAACCCAAAATTTATTAGCAACAATGGATAGGGCTGGTCGCAGTAGTCAGTTAATTATTAATGCAGCTAACTTTGTTTTAAGCTGGGTGAATAACTCTAAATTAGCGGGAACAGAACAACCTTTTCGTCCCCAAATGATTCTACCTGTAGATATAAATGATCCGCAACCTGATGCTAATCCTACACCAGTTGGGCGAGGTTTAGAAATTTATCTTCCGAAAGATACTTACCAAAGTGTCAAGTTAATTGGTCAAAGAATTATTGAACTTTTTGCCGAATTTCCTCAAGAACGAAGGTCAGCAGCGGTGTTAGTAAGAACTAACGACCAAGGGCGATTTGTCCATCAACAATTAAAGCAGGAATTTGGAACTGAAATCGAGATTTATGAGGTTGCAGAACGCGATCGCCATTCTCACGTTCCCGCCGAAATTTTATCATTGCTGCAATTTCTCGATCGCCCCCATTCCCCCGATTACTTAAAATCCGCCTTACAAGTATTAGTCACCAGACAATTAATTTCCCAGCAAGATTTGAATGCACTTGCTAGTTTACCAGAACAATTCCTCTATCCCAGTCCTCTCGATCCTCCCCAATCAGAAGATGTTATAAAAGCTAGTAGTTTTTGCCGCAAATTACTCCGCGCCAGATTAGAATTACCCATTTTTCAAATGATTACTTTTTTGGCATTAGCATTAAATTACGACCAAACAGAACTAGCCACTGCTGATAAATTAGCCGAAAGAATAGCCCGACAAATCGCTGGTTCTTTGTCGATGAATAACATCCTTAATGCTTTAAGTGAAATTGTCAGTTCTGAAAGATTTGAACCAGTAGATACCGAAGCAAATGAAAGCCAATATACTCAACCGGGAAGATTAACAATTATCACCATGCACAAAGCCAAAGGTTTAGATTGGGATTATGTATTTCTGCCATTTTTACACGCAAATATGATTCCCGGAAATTTGCGAGTCCCCACCCCAGCCCAATTTTTAGGCAACTTTACTTTAGCAGAAGTCGCCCGTGCCCAAATTCGCGCTAGCCTACATAATGAAGAATCAGAATTACCAGAAGTCGGTGATGCTTGGGAACAAGCTGGTTATTTAAAAACAGCTGAAGAATTCCGCCTTTTATATGTAGCAATGACGAGAGCAAAACGATTATTATGGATGTCAGCTGCTCAAAAAGCCCCTTTTATTTGGAGTAAACCGGAAAATTTACAGGATCAACCCGCTTGTCCGATTTTACCAGCTTTAATGAGCAAGTTTCCCCAATCAGTAATTTCTTTATCGATGATTTCTAGTTAATACAGCAAACTTATTTGAGTAGTGAAAGAGATTTTTTATTAATCGCAACAGTACAATTACTAAAATGTCTTAAAAGTTTGCTTGAACCGTTTTCAGGAATGCTTGAGAGTTGGCGATCGCACCAAACACACCACCCTGCATAGTAATCATTTTCAAGGCGGCTAAATAATTGCCGTAGTCGGTTGCTCCAGTACAATCAGATAAGAGTAAGCATTCATAACCGCGATCGTTCGCTTCTCTCATGGTAGTATGCACACAAACATCAGTAGTAATTCCGGTTAAAACAATATTTTGAATACCTTTTTTTCTTAGCAATAAATCCAAATCTGTAGCGTAAAAACTGCCTTTTCCTGGCTTATCAATAATTGTTTCTCCCGCTAAAGGTGCAAGTTCGGGAATAATTTCCCATCCCGTTTCACCTCTGACTAATATTTTCCCACAAGGCCCAGGATCGCCAATTCCTGCACCGATTTGACGACTCCGCCATTGCTTATTTTCTGGCAAATCAGATAAGTCAATTCGATGTCCTTCGCGGGTGTGCATGATTTGAAAATTCTTGGCGCGAAGTACTTCTAAAACTTTCTTAATTGGTTCAATTGGTGCTCTAGTTAAGGATAAATCGTAACCCATTTTATCCACATAACCACCAATCCCACAGAAATCAGTTTGCATATCAATTACTAGCAAAACTGTATTTTCTGGGCGTAAATCCCCGTTGAAAGGAAAAGGGTAAGGTTCAGATTCTACAAAACATCCCATATTTAGCAGTATTTAACCATCCATTAAGATCTACAAGATTATCATCACTTTGTTGGTATCAAAAACCACCTTTTCTGAAGTAAATTAATGCACTGGCAAGGCAATCACAAATTCCACTCCTTTTCCTGGTACAGAATTACAACTTAACTGACCTCTGTGTTTTTCTACTACAATTTGATGACTAATAGATAATCCTAAACCAGTGCCTTTTCCCAATGGTTTAGTAGTAAATAAAGGTTCAAAAAGATGGGCTTGGGCTTCCGGTAACATTCCCGGCCCATTATCATGAATCCGAATCACTATTTGCTGTTTTTTTTCGTTAAATTCAGTACTGATAATAATCGTATTCGGATTTAGTTCTAATTCGCTGTATGAGTAATTTTGATTATACTCATCAAAGGCATCAATGGCATTAGAAAGCAGATTCATAAACACCTGATTCAATTGTCCTGCATAGCATTCTACTAGGGGCAAGTCCCCATATTCTTTAATAATTTCGATCGCCGGACGATTTTCATTAGCTTTGAGGCGATGCTTCAAAATCATTAAGGTACTATCAATTCCTTCATGGATATTGACTGCTAATTTAATACTATTATCGGAACGCGAAAAAATTCTTAAGGAAACACTAATTTGATGAATTCTATCAGTTCCATTTTGCATGGAAGCAACTAAACTTGGCAAGTCTTCCAGCAAAAAATTTAAGTCAATTTCTTCAGCATGAGTGGCGATTTCCGCACCTGGATCGGGAAATTCTTGTTGATAAAGATGTAAGTGTTCTAGCAAATCTTGGATATATGTTTCCGCATGAGTGAGATTAGCAGCAATAAAGTTAATCGGATTATTAATTTCATGAGCCACACCAGCAACTAATTGCCCAAGAGTAGACATTTTTTCTTTTTGTACTAATTGAACTTGCGCTTTTTGCAAGTCATACATTGCTTGAGTAAGTTCCGCCGTGCGTTTTTCTACCCGTTTTTCTAATTCCTCTGTCAGCTTTTGTAATCTAAGTTCTACGGCAATTCGTTCTTGAATTTCTTGTTTTAGTAGTTGATTTTGCTTGGCTAATGATTGTGTTAATTTGCAAATTTTTAAATGTATTTTAACCCGCGCTAATACTTCCTCTGGGCGAAAGGGTTTGGTGATATAATCTACTGCCCCTAAATTCATTCCTCTAACTTTATCTAGGGGGTTACAAAGTGCTGTCATAAAAATAATCGGAACTTCATTTGTTAAAGGGTTACATTTCAGCCTTTGGCAAATTTCAAATCCGTCCGGCCCCGGCATGAGTACATCTAATAAAATTAGATCTGGCAATTCTTCTTTTAGTTTGCAAATGGCTGTTTCACCATCTCTGGCAATCCAAACAGTAAATCCAGATTCTTGCAATACTTCAGACAGTAATGCTAAATTAGTAGGGCTATCATCAATGATTAAGATCACTTCTTTTTCAGGAGATTCAGGCGACATATATTGGCTTCCTGTATTCGCTAATGCACTCTATAATTTTTTATTACCCATTTTTTCCTCAGCATTAATCATTACCTCTAGTTCTAGGTGGAAACTTGTTACTAATCTTAATGGATTGACTTGGTTTTAGATTTTTTGATCGAGACGAGCGGCTTGTTCTACGGCTGCTTTTTCCTTGGCTCTATGAACGTAGCGCTGTAATTTGGTTGTATCCCAAGCAGTTAGAATGGACAAATTCTGCAAATCTATTCCTCTGATTAGCATATCTACGCACCAGGTTTGTTGCGCTTGCTCAATTTTAGGGGGTTGTCCTTCTGGGGTGAGTAACCCAGCAATTAATACTTGCCATTTCTGGCGTAACTCTATTTCTGAGAGTGGGTTGCTGTTTTCATTGACAAACAAGGCTGCTTGGTGATCTTTGCGACTTTTTAACCATTGGGTTAGGGGATTTCGCTGATAGGAACCGTAGCGCTTACCCATAATCCATTGGTTGAGGGGAACTTGGCGTATCCTTTCTTGGGTGATTTGTAAGAGTTGCTGGTGAGTGTCTTTGATGTAGTGCGATCGCTCTAACCTCACCACTTCTGTTGGACTCAATCCGGCACCAAACAGCAGGTATATTAACGCATAATCCTGCAATCCTTGTTTTTTAGCTCGTTGCAAAATTGAATGTACTAAAGAAGCGGGTAAGTCAGCAACTTTCTCCACTGTAACTATGGTTGATTGAGGTTCTTGTGAGACTGCGCCATGCAAAAACAATGTCACCAAATTCTCTAAAAAATCCTCCCGATTCTGCCAAAGTTCGTGAAATTCGCTGGTAAACTCAATTACCGCATATCCCAACAACATTCCATTGAGTAAACTTGCCAGTTTTTCTGCTGGTAAATGGGTCTGCAATTGTCCAGTATTAATTACAGTAGCAAAATATTCGGCAACATAGCGATTGGCTTGGGTAAATCCTTGACCTAGCGCTTCCCGATTTTGGGCGGGATACTGTCCCGACTCGCCAACTACCGATCGCACTACCTCTGGAATTCCCTCCAATGCTTGCAAACAAGTTGTGGCATACTCTTTGAGTGCTTGATAGATATTACTCGGCTGACTTGCTTGTTGGACTAAATTTTGACCCAAATTAGTAAATATGCCAGCCTCTTCAATTACCGCTAACAACAAACCATGTTTATTCCCAAACTGGCGGAATATCGTCACTTCATTCACGTCCGCCAGTTCTGCAATCTGCTTAGTTGTAGTCTCCGTCACACCCTGAGCGGCGAATAACTCAAGTGCTGCATGAACTAAACGCTGTCGAGTCGAATTTCGTTGAATCGCCATGAGTTAAATGTAAGTATCACTTGCAAAAATTACAAATCGTTGCTAGGCTAATCACTGTAAGTATCACTTGCATTCTCTGCTCCTACTGTAACTACTTTCTTAACAAATGTAAGTTTTAGTCAGTGTACATGGGGTTGAGCGAACCAGTTCTGTATTGCTGGGCGCTGGTTCATTTTTGGCGTTTTAAATAAGGATATTTATGACTTCGGATTCGATAAAAACTGCCCCCCCAGAAAATGGGGAGTCCTTAAAATTAAGTTGGACAAGTGTGGTGTTTTTTGGCGCGGTTCATGCGATCGCTTTTTGTGCTCCCTGGTTCTTCTCTTGGTCTGCTTTAGGTGTAGCAATATTTCTCCACTGGTTGTTTGGCAGTATTGGGATTTGCTTGGGCTATCACCGCCTGTTAACTCACCGCAGTCTTCAGGTGTCTAAGCCAGTGGAATATGCCATCACTCTCATTGGCGCTCTCGCATTGCAAGGCGGGCCAATCTTTTGGGTAGCCGGACATCGGCTGCATCACCTCCACACCGAAGATGTTGACAAAGACCCTTATTCTGCTCGTCGTGGGTTCTGGTGGAGCCACATGCTCTGGTTATTTTACCCACGTAAAGAATTTTTTGACTACGAAGACTATAAACAGTTTGCACCTGACTTAGTGCGCGATCCTTTTTATCGCTGGTTAAATAGTTATTTTCTACTGCTTCAGATCCCTGTAGGGATTCTGCTATATATTCTGGGCGGTTGGTCCTTTGTCATTTACGGAGTGTTTCTCCGAGCAGTCTTGCTCTGGCATAGCACCTGGTTAATTAACTCTGCCACCCACATGGCCGGATATCGCACATTTGAATCTAACGACAACTCTGGAAACCTCTGGTGGGCTGCCATCCTCACATACGGCGAAGGTTGGCACAACAACCACCATGCCTACCCCAATGTGGCCAAAGCTGGATGGAAATGGTGGGAAATTGATATGACCTGGTGGGCAATTCAATTTCTGCAACTGTTAGGATTAGCCCAAAAAGTTATCCTACCACCCGAAACCGTAACCGAACAGACCTAGCTCTAAGGCAAAATGCTCACCTCAGATTTGTCTTGTGCAAGCTGGCTAATCTGAGGTAGACTCTTCACATTTTAACTTCAGTATTTTCCCTAGTACTGTGCTACTATATATAAAAGGATTATTTTCGGTTGTGTAATTCGTTTTATGTTTATAAGCGTCTCTCCGAATCTAACTCTCTTCACTTTTTGATTCTGGAGAATCTAGGTTATGTCAATTTATGTCGGCAATCTATCCTACGAAGTTACGCAGGATGATCTGAGTCACGTATTTGCAGAATACGGTACAGTTAAGCGTGTTCAGTTGCCTACAGACCGAGAAACAGGCCGCTTACGCGGATTTGGCTTTATTGAAATGGGATCAGAGGCAGAAGAAACTGCTGCGATTGAAGCCCTGGATGGAGCCGAATGGATGGGTCGTGACCTTAAGGTTAACAAAGCAAGACCTCGTGAAGAAGGCGGAAATAGAGGCGGTGGTGGCGGCGGTTGGGGAAACAACCGCGGTGGTGGCTCTCGTCGCTACTAAGCCCTGCACTTAAGATTTCAATTCTTTAATCTTGAGGGTAGGCAGTTTTGCCTACCCTTTTTATTTTCGTTTGCTAGCTCGCACAAATAGTCCAAAAGGAGATCGGATGGCTCAAGTAATTCTTGGTGAAAATGAAGGTATTGAGTCAGGATTGCGTCGATTCAAGCGCAAAGTTTCTCAAGCAGGGATTTTTCCTGATATGAAAAAGAATCGTCACTTTGAAACACCTCTGGAGAAACGCAAGCGCAAAGCAATTGCCAAAAGTAAGCAGGGAAAAAGGCGTTCCCGTCGTTGATTTCTTAGCCTTATTCCTGCCAAAGGGCTATTCCTCCTAAGATGCCAGAAACGTTGGGAACAATTTTGACATTTGGTGGGAGTTCAAAGCTAATTTTATTGGTGTTCCCACCACCAATATAAAGGTAGTCGTAATTAAAGGCGTATTCTAAGGAAGCGATCGCTTTTTCTAAACGACTATTCCATTTTTTCTTGCCAATTTTGTCCAAAGTAGCACGACCTAATTGTTGTTCGTAAGTTTGATCTTTACGAAAGGGATGGTGTCCGAGTTCCAAATTCGGCACCAGTTTGCCATCTAAAAACAAAGCTGAACCGAAACCTGTACCTAAAGTAACGACTAATTCCACTCCTTGACCAGAAATTGCCCCTAAACCTTGAATATCTGCATCGTTTGCTACCCGCACAGGTTTGGCTAATTTCTCTGCCAGGGTATTTGCTAAGTCAAAGTTGATCCAATCTGGGTCAAGGTTAACAGCTGTACCAATCACACCTTTTCGCACTACTCCGGGAAAACCTACTGATACACGATCGAAGTTACCTTTACTAGCAGCTATCTCCACAATAGCTTTAATCACTGGTTCTGGTTTCGCTGGTTGTGGTGTGTCCACACGGTTGCGTTCAGTCAGTGCTGTGCCATCTGCGCTCAATACCATCGCTTTAATGCCACTACCACCAATATCTATTGATAATGTAGTAATACTTTCGTTCTGTTCGTTCATATTCCTTGATTGCTGATTTGATTTAACTTACTAGCTAATTTAGAGTCGTTAATGCTCCTGGTACGCCGTTAAGAGTACGTTTGGGAGAACAGGTGATAATCATGATTAGCAAAGTCAAAATG
>JBAVZX010000406.1:0-1597 GCA_049589015.1 Phormidium sp.
GGTTTAGGTTCAGTAGAATCGTGGTACATCATTGACGAACAATAAATTGTATTTGGTGTAGTAAAATTCATTAGGCATTAAACTCATCAGATCAGAAAAGCCGGATTCAGATGACAAGTTCTAGAGAATGAATGGGGATGTCTGTCTATTTAGACCTCAAATTTGGTATAAGTAAATGCTTTTTTTTTGAACTAGACACAGTAAAATTTCCACCCACTTTTGTGAACTTGTAGATTTTAAGCAGATGCTTTTTTCCGCTATCACTAGAATAGAATAATCTAATTATATTTGCCCTAAATCAGAGAAATTAGTCTTGGTTTTTTTGGAGCAGAATATATTATTGCCAGTCATAGCTTGCCTCTTATCTACTGAGGTGTATATTAAACTAGCTAAAGAGGTAAAATTTTCAGTGAAATTACCGATATGTTTATATTTCTTTACTTTTATTGACTTTGTTGATGTAATTACCTCTTTAACGGGCATTCTATAAGTAGATACCTAGTTCCCAGTAGGATTAGACTAATGCCAGCGTCAATTATTCTCGTAGATCCCCTCTTAGCGCAAACCCCTGCCAAAAAACCTAATCCCACCGATTCATCATTTGACATTTGGATGGGAGTCTCTGGAGGTTTAGTTTTACTGCTAGTAGCTTTAGGACTCTATTCCAAGCTTCAGATCGATAAATTGAATAAGAAGGTTAGATTTGAAGATTTCCGCATCAAAGAACTGGACAAAAAATTAAAGCTAGCCCTGGAAACGATTCGCAAGATGGAAACTAATCCAGACTTGGTTTATTCCAGGGAGTTCAACTTAGATTATCTGCGAATGCGGATGGCAGAAGAAGTATTTCACTTTGCCATTGTCAATCAAATTAAGGTAAAGGTGAAAGAAAAAATTGCCGTCGCGCTCCGCCCAAACCAAGCTCAGCAAACAGCTGTAGGTATTGCTAGTGCTTCTGGAAGACAAGTTGATGAAACCTTTGATGTTGAGTATTTACCAATAGAAGGGGTAAAAGCTAAAAAGGCTGTGTTGTTCCGAATTCAAATTCGGCTGATGAAATTACCCACCCAAGCTACTTCTGCCACAATCAATCAAATTATTGATTGTATCGAAACTTTCTTGAGTCCTAGTGAAGATAATGATAATTGGCAACCGACAATTCAAGGTCGGATTGTACACATGGAATGGGATCAGAAAGCTAAACCCACACCGCTGCTAGTGTTAGAGCAATTGAATGATGGTGTTAATGTTAGCTTTGCGACTCGCAGAGATGTGCCTAAACCCGCAGGCGGAGCAGCCCCAGCCGCACCACCGCCACCAATGAGACGACCCCCTCTACCCCCAGGAGCGAAGGCTCCCGGCAATGGAGCAGCTAAACCAGGTACTAAACCAGCTAACAAAACAAAAAAATGAATCGGAAAACTATCAGAAAAATAGTGGGAGTGTTTCTTCCCCTAGCCTAAAGGCTAGGGGAACAATTACTGAAGAAGCTAATACTTCTTGCGCTTGATTTCTTGATGATGAATCTCTGCCAAAACACGGTGAAAAACCCGCAACGTGGTCTTCATCGGGTAAAAGAATTAAGCGTGGTTTGTAT
>JBAVZX010000407.1:0-4442 GCA_049589015.1 Phormidium sp.
TCCTGGTGCTGTTGGCGCAATGGAACCACACCGATTCCATCCCGAACTCGGTGGTGAAACGTTGCTGCGGCGAAGATACTTGGCGGGTTGCTGCCTGGGACAATAGCAAGGTGCCAGGTCTTTTTTCCAAAAACAAAAGCCTCCTTCACAAAACGAAGGGGGCTTTTGTTTTGGCTATTTTTAAATAGCTGATTTTGGTCGGAATAAGTGGGAGTGTTCTGGATGGTAAAGTTTCGATCGCACTTTCCCCACTTCACCCAACGCCGGACTAATCACATAAAGAGTAGTGCGAATTAAATTTTCTTGGTTAGTTACTTCTGCCATTTGATTTAAAGGAACTAGTAAAATCCTTTCATCAGGCCAACCTAAGCGGAAACAAATTGCTACTGGTGTATCAGCAGAATAATGTGCTATTAATTTTGTTTGTGCTGCTTCTACCATTCGCGCACTGAGGTAAAGACACAAACTTGCTTTATGTGCTGCTAAAGAAGCTAATTCTTCCGTTTCTGGTACAGAGGAAGCATTGCCACTCATCCGAGTCAAAATAATTGTTTGGACTAATTCCGGTACAGTTAATTCAACATTGAGTTTAGCTGCGGCTAACTGAAAAGCACTAATTCCTGGCACTATTTCAAAGGGAATATTTGCTTCTGCTAAAGTTTGCATTTGTTCGTGTATTGCACCGTAAAGACAGGGATCTCCTGAATGCAGACGCACAACAGATTTACCGTTTTGTACCCGTTCAATCATTACAGGTAAAATATCTTCTAAGGTTTTGTTCGCCGTCGGGATAATTTCTGCATCAGGACGAACACCCTGTAAAATTTGCTTGGGTACTAGGGAGTCAGCAAATAAGATCACATCTGCTTGGGCCAAAATTTTCTGTGCTTTAACTGTTAATAAATCTGGATCGCCTGGGCCAGCACCGACAATGTAAACTGCTGGTGGTAGAGGTGCGATCGCACTACAGGCAGCGCCAGAGGCGATCGCCTTTTTCAAGTATATTTGAGATTGAGAGTTTTCTGAGGAAATCATTCCGGATCACTAGATATATTTAGGGAAATAGTAAGTGGTAGATGCACCCTGGTTAAGCCTTAGAGGGATTTCTCTCTAGGGCTTTTTATTAGTATTTAGTTGTTCGTAGTAACGACTTCAGTCGTTACTTAATTAATTGCGATGCCAACGAGTACCTTCTGGGGTGTCAATTAAAGTAATTCCCGATGCTTTTAATTGGTCACGAATGCGATCGCTTTCCCCAAAATTCTTCGCCTGACGCGCTGCTTGTCGCTGTTGAATTAAATCCTCAATTTCTGCATCATTCAAACCTTCAGCTGCTTGATCTGTTTCCGCCTCTGGTGTAACTTCCAGACCCAAAACATTCGCCAAACTAACCAGACTTTTCCATTGTTCTTCTAACTCACTTGGCGAAGTTTTAGTTTTACCTTCATGAACTAAGATATTACCTTCCTTCCCCAATTCTTTTGCAATTTCAAACAAAACCGCTAAAGCAGCAGGAGAGTTAAAATCATCATCCATCGCTTCTTGAAAACGTTGTTCGTAGGGGTTGGGAATTGAGGATGACAGGCAAGATGCCTGTCCTACGGAACTGGGATTTTCCCAAGCTAATTGTTTGCCGTATTCATAACCGAAAAGCAAACCTTCTTTTAGAGTATTCCAACTATTTTGGGCAGCTGCCATTGATTCATCTGTAAAATCGATCGGTTTTCGGTAATTTGCTTGCATGACAAACAACCTTACCGCCATAGGTTCTGGTGCATTTGGCGCATCTAATAACTGGCGAATTGTGGTGAAATTGCCCAAAGATTTCGACATTTTTTCACCATCGACATTCACCATGCCATTGTGTAACCAATAGCAGGCTAAACTCTTACCTGTGACAGCTTCCGACTGAGCTATTTCATTTTCATGATGGGGAAAAACTAAATCAGCACCACCCACATGAATATCAATAGTTTCCCCCAAGCATTGACGCACCATCGCCGAACATTCGATATGCCATCCGGGACGACCTGCACCCCAAGGCGACTCCCAAGCAGGTTCTCCCGGTTTCGCCGCTTTCCACAAAGCAAAATCAAAGGGGTGTTTTTTCTTCGCTGCTTCCGGGTCTTCTACTTCAACTCTACCACTCGCCCCCGCTTGCATATCTGCCAAATGGCGACCGGAAAGTTTGCCATACTGGGAAAAATTCCCCACTGTGTAATAAACATCGCCAGCAGCGGGGTAAGCAAAACCTTTATGTTCCAGTTCATGAATTAATCGCTTAATTCCATCTAAAGTATGGGTAGCGCGGGGATATTCATCGGCTTTCATGATATTTAGCCGATCCATATCTTCAAAATAAGTTTGAATGTATTTTTCCGCTACGGCTTCCATTGAAGAACCTTCTTGCCGTGCTTTATTGAGGATTTTATCGTCAATATCCGTAAAATTCTGCACGTAGCGAACTTGGTATCCCCGCCAAAGTAAATAGCGGCGCACCATATCCCAAACAATGTAGGAACGCGCATGACCCAGATGACAATAGTCGTACACCGTCACGCCGCAGCAGTACATTTTCACTTTACCCGGTTCTAGGGGTGTAAAGGTTTCTTTCCGACGAGTGAGGGTGTTATACAGCGTTAGGGTCATAAAGCTAAATTAAGAAAAGATCTTGACGCATTAACTAGCGTCCCAGTCTACAAGAGAAAGTACTATTCTATTAGTTTATGATGACTCAGCAAAAGAAATTTTGATTGCAGCAAATTGAGAAAGCAAGTTTTATGTCTCAGAGTTTACAGGAGCGAATTGCCGCATTTCCTTTTTGGGATCACAAAATTGAGTTACCTGGTGGAATTGTTACGCTACTAAGAGTGTATATTGAAGGAACACAGGTTGAAAAACCGCTATCTTAAGCCCGACAAATTTGGCTCGACTAGGAAAGATGTTACGGTGCCACTTAAGCGAGTAGAAAACAGAAGTTCCAACAGGGTAACGAATTCCTGTCTAAACATAGTGCAGTACCCGTCCTCACGGCGAATGATACAAGTAAAAAGCTTTTGTCGTCAGACAGGTAGGGTAGGGCATACCCAAACCTCGGTTGAAATACCGGAACGCTTGGAGAGTAGTCCACTAAAAGGGCATCTAGATAACAAGTGATCTTCTAGCAAGCTCGGACTAGACATAATCGTGTAAGTCCTAAGTAGGGGCAACCTGAAAGGGCGGTGATTAGCTCAAGAATCTCCCGCTAATCCTACGGATGTAGCGGTGAGAATGTCAAGTGATGATGAGCTATATGTAGAGTCAGCGATTTTAGATGATTTTAGCCCCTATCAAGGTGGTTTGGGTCATGGTTATTCTGGCAAGCAGATGGTTATGGAATTTTATCCCAATAATGAGTATGGGGGAAATTCTAGCAATTATTGGGTGCCAACTTTAATGTGTCTAGCTAATATGCTAAAAGCAGCAGGATTTAATCAGGTGCAAGCTTGGAAGCTGGTTAAACAACCAACTCAGTTGAGTTTGTGTCGAGGTTTTGCAGTGGGTAGCAAGGCTACTTAATGATTATGCAGAGCTTATCCTAGTTTTTTTGAATTGTCTAAGTTACTTTAGAACTACACTATGCAAACAGCAACTTCTTCTGATCAAGCGATCGCAATGAATGCCCCGAAACAAGGTTTACCAGTAACAATTATTACTGGGTTTCTCGGTAGTGGCAAGACTACTCTCCTCAATCACATTTTAACTAATCAACAGGGGTTAAAAACCGCAGTTCTCGTTAATGAGTTTGGCGAAGTTGGCATTGACAATGAGTTAATTATCTCTACTGGTGATGACATGGTGGAGTTAAGTAACGGTTGTATTTGCTGCACGATTAATAATGATTTGGTTAATGCAGTTTACAAGGTTTTGGAACGGGGAGATAAGGTAGATTATTTAGTAGTAGAAACTACGGGATTGGCAGATCCTCTACCTGTGGCTTTGACCTTTTTAGGAACTGAACTGCGCGATTTTACGAGGTTGGATTCGATTATTACGGTAGTAGATGCAGCGAATTATAGTTTAGATTTGTTTAATTCCCAAGCTGCTTACAATCAAATTGCTTATGGCGATGTGATTTTATTAAATAAGGCTGATTTGGTGGATGAAGCAGATTTAGATTTGTTGGAAGTGAAGATTCGGGATATTAAGCAAGGTGCAAGAATTCTGCGAACTACAAAATCAGAAGTGTCTCTGGCTTTAATTCTTAGTGTGGGTTTATTTGAAACTGATAAATATTTTGACACTGAGGAATCAAAGCATGATCATGATGATCACGATCATCATGATCATGATCACGACCATTCTAATTGTGATCATGACCACGGTCATTGTACCCACGATCACGATCATGACCACGATCATCATCACCACCATCATCATTCCGATCACTTAGAAAATGATGG
>JBAVZX010000408.1:0-4997 GCA_049589015.1 Phormidium sp.
CTTTCGCTCTCGGTTAAAATTTAAATGATCCAGGCAAAATAACCAATGACTAAAACAGCTTTTGTCACAGGAGGAACAGGTTTTATCGGTGCAAATTTGGTAAGATTACTTTTACAAGAAGGGTACAAAGTAAAAGCTTTGGTTCGTCCCACTAGCAAATTAGATAACCTGCAAAACTTAGATATTGAAATTGTTAAAAGTGACCTCAACGACCCAGGCATTGCTGATAAAATGGTTGGTTGTGAAGCCTTATTTCACGTCGCCGCCCTTTACTCCCTTTGGCAATCAGATAAAGACCCACTTTATCGCGAAAATGTGTTAGGAACCAAGAACATTTTAGCCGCCGCTAGAAAAGCCAAAGTTGCCCGCACCTTTTATACTAGTTCTGTAGCCGCAATTGGTGTAAAAGAAGGGGGAATAGCTGACGAAACCTACCAAAGTCCGGTAGAAAAGCTAATTGGCGAATATAAAAAATCAAAGTTTTTGGCAGAACAAGAAGCACAAAAAGCTGTTAAATTAGGACAAGATGTGGTAATTGTTAACCCTAGTTCTCCCCTGGGGCCTTGGGATATTAAACCCACTCCCACAGGTGATATAATTTTAAAATTTCTCCGCCGCCAAATGCCTTTTTACATCGATACTGGGTTAAACTTTATTGATGTGCGAGATGTCGCCCAAGGACATTTGCTAGCATTAGAAAAAGGTAGAACAGGCGATCGCTATATTCTCGGAAACCAAAACCTCACCTTGAAACAATTATTGGATCAACTCTCCGAAATTACCGGAATACCAGCACCAAAAACCACTGTTCCCCCCTTCTTACCCTTAACCGTAGCTTGGATTGATGAATGTGTGTTAGCACCATTAGGTAAACCCCCCTTTGTTCCCTTAGATGGCGTGCGAATGTCCAGCCAAAAAATGTATTATGATGCTTCTAAAGCTGTCCGAGAATTAGGTTTACCCCAAACCCCTATTCCCACAGCATTAAAAAATGCGGTAGATTGGTTTGATAAGAATTTTGCGTTAAATTTAAAGTATAATTCCGCACGGTGACGAGGAGAAAAACACTCAATGGCAATTAACTTACTGCAAGCTTTTGAAGTCGGCAAATATATTGTCAGTCAGCGTTTAAAAGGGCGCAAACAATATCCCCTAATTTTAATGCTAGAACCCCTATTTCGCTGTAACTTGGCTTGTACTGGATGCGGGAAAATTCAGCACCCAACCGAAATTCTTAAGCAAAACCTCACCCCCGAACAATGCTTTCAAGCAGTGGAAGAATGCGGCGCACCAGTAATTTCTATTCCGGGCGGAGAACCACTTTTACACCCACAAATTGATCAAATAGTTAAGGGTTTGGTAGAACGGAAAAAATTCGTTTACCTTTGCACAAACGGTATTTTACTGGAAAAAAACTTAGATAAATTTGCACCTTCCCCTTACCTAACTTTCAGCGTTCACTTAGATGGGTTACGGGAATTACATGATAAATGTGTCGATCGCAAAGGCGTATTTGACACCGCAGTAAAAGCCATTCGCGCCGCTAAAGCCAAAGGCTTTCGAGTCACTACAAACACCACCGTTTTTGAAGGTGCAAACCCTCAAGAAATGCAAGAGTTTTTTGATTTCTTAGAAACCCTGAACATCGACGGAATGATGATTTCTCCCGGTTACAATTACGAATGGGCACCAGATCAAGAACATTTCTTAAAACGCGAACAAACTAAAGCCTTATTCCGGGAAATATTAGCACCCTACACAGCCGGGAAAAAGAAATGGAACTTTAACCACAACCCGTTATTTTTAGACTTTCTCACAGGTGAAAAAGATTACGAATGCACCCCTTGGGGAAGTCCTAGTTACAGCGTTTTAGGTTGGCAAAAACCCTGTTACCTGTTAAATGAAGGTCATTACCTCAGCTTCCAAGAACTGCTAGACAACACAGACTGGAGTAAATACGGTCACAAAAGTGGCAATCCAAAATGTGCAGATTGCATGGTACATTGCGGCTATGAACCCACAGCAGCAGTTGATGCAATGCAGCCTAACAACGTCGGACGCGCCATTACTAGCGTTTTTGGGATCTAGTCGTAACCGTTTGTTGTGGCGACTTTAGTCGTACATTCCTAAATAAAAGGACTGAAGTCCTCACAACGAACCTGAAATTTTTCTACTTCATACTAACAAGTTCTCTGTCTATAATTCTTTCTACTATTAATGCTAATTGATAAGTTTCTTTGGTGCGGCGTTCATCTAAATAAGCTAAACCTGCGCCAATAGCTTCCGCCAAAATTGTCACTAAACGAAACACAGCTACCACACTCAAAACTACCCCAGGTGAAAATGATTTACTTAAAATCATCATCGCCGCTGCTTCAAATACTCCCACACCTCCAGGTGCTCCCGGTAATACCAAAGCCGCTAACCAAGCTAAACTAAAACCACTCACCAAAAGTGGTATTTGATGAGGTGCAACTGGGTGTAAAGCCATGAAAGTGAAGATAAAGCCGCTAGTTCTAAAAGCAACAAAAATTAATTCAGCAATTAACAGTTTGATCGGATATCTTTCAATTCGGTAATGTTTCAAATCTACAGTGGGACAGTCTTTTTTGTTACCCTTAAATTTCCCCAACATTCCCAAGGCTGGGTTGAGAAACTGCGGATGTACAATTAACATTACTCCCATCAAGGAGATAATTTGCAAACCCCAATTGTTGAAATTGTTAAAATCTCTGGTTCCTTCTCCCGCTAACTGACAACTGACGATCGCAGTCGTCAAAGCTGCCGCTATCATCAAGAAAGGTTCAATAATTACGCTAAGAGTAGCAATTTCTCCGGGCACACCCACTTGTTTAACGCCCCAAATTCTCCCGCAATAATGCCAAACGTGCCCCGGTAAATATTTGGCAATATGAGTTTTTAAGTAAAGTTTGACTAACCAAAATGGTTTCAGTTTTTGCTTAAATTCCCCTAACGTCCAATGCCAGACTATCCCAGACCAGGCAAAAGCTATTAAGCTAAAAGTAACACCTAGTCCCAAAAATATCATTCCCAAACTATCTATTCTAATTGCTGCTACTTCTTGCCAGTGACGGCTGAATGCTTTGGCGAAAAAAAATAGCACTCCTCCAAGCATTACCCATTGCAAGTAATGCTTTGCTTTAGACCACACTTGGTTCATGATTTTTAATCAGTTTGAATTCTAGAGAGTTTTGCCAATTTCAATTAACAGACCTTACCACAAATCTAAAAAAATTTCCAGATTTACAGTTAATCTTCCTGAACTTGCGCTGCGGTTAAACTGCGGCTGCTTCAATTTAATTCACAGAACTTTAACTATGTATAACTATTAATTTTCTCAGTTCATCTATCTTAAGGAATAGAAGCTTAACTGAGTGCAATTCAGTCACAAACACTACTAGACTCACACCTCAACTAAGTACTAAGCAGCAGAAAGCAAGCTTTATCTTTCTTTACTAATAGGTAGAGAAATGATTAATTAGTTACTTGCTTTATTTCTAAGGGTAACTTATTCCTGGCTATAATCAAGAATTTTTATAGATTCTTTAGACTAGTTTCAGGACTAGCAATAATCTGTATTGCTTACCTACTTTTTTAGCTATTTGCTTTTTTGTATTTCTCGCGCTTTTCATCCAACCAAACCATACCAACAGCTAAAGTTTCCGCAATAATACTTATTAAACGGTAAAGTGCGGCTGTACTTAAAACAACCGCAGTGGAAAAAGGTTGTGCTAATAGTGCGATCGCAGTTGCTTCAAACACCCCAATTCCCCCCGGTGCTCCGGGCACAACTAAAGCTGTTACCCAAGCAATACTAAAAGCACTCAATAACATTGGTATTTGGTTTAAATTGTATGTGGTAAAAGCCGATAAAATCAAACAAAAACCTAAACCTCGTAAACTCAAAAATCCCAGAGATCCTACCAAAGGTTTAACCGGGTAATTATCAATCTTCCAACTCAAAGAATCTAGATTTTCAGAGTCTTTTGGTTGATTTTCAAACTTACCCAAAATTTGCAAAATTGGATTGAGAACCCAAGGATGTAATAGCATTAAAACTGCGATCGCGCCAACAACCTGCCAACTCCAAATACTTGTTTCCTCTAAAATTGAGCCACTAATTTGCCGCCCAATCACAATCATTAAAACAGCAGCCGCTGCTTGTAAAATTGGTTCAATCAACACACTTAAAGTAGCAGTAGAAGTTGGTACACCCGAATCTTTAAGCTTTTTCACCCTCCCATAATAATGCCAAACATTACCCGGTAAATACTTGGCAATATTAGTTTTTAAATAAACATTAATCATCCATAAACTATTTCTTGGTTGTTTGAATTCCCGCAACATCCAACTCCAAACCCACCCTGCCCAAGCCTGAGCTAAAATTGTCACCAATAAAGAAATAATTAAAAACAACCACCCTGATTTATTAATCCTAATTTCTGCTACTTGCTGCCAATTTTGTCGCAGCATTCCCATTAAAAAGAACAGAATACCCCCGACAATTAGCCAGCGAATAAACCGCTTTACCTTGCCAAAGAAAAACTGAATTCCAGTAAGAATCACCCAACGAATGTCTGGTCGAATTCCAGACGTAATTCTTCTCATTTTTTCCTCCATTCTTAGTGTTATTTCCCGCTAATTTATCGAGAACTGACTTTGATTGGTAGCATTTCCGCCTGACGAATTTTCTGAGAATAGAAAGAAGCAGACTCTTGACCTTGACGACACTCTTGAGCAAAAGTAATTAAATGATGGGCAATTAACCCCACATGAATTACACTTTCAATATTTTTTGCTTTTAAAGCCGGATCAGCAAACTTCCAAAAAGTCTCCCGGTAATTACCAAATACACCAACGCGCAATAGGATATTTCCCAAAGCGAATAAACCTTTTTTGATATTTGTCCAGGAAGCACGCTGAGGGCTATTTGGCACTTTAATTCGATTCGGATAAGTATGTTCCATATTGTAAGC
>JBAVZX010000409.1:0-6136 GCA_049589015.1 Phormidium sp.
ATCTACAGCAATCCAAATAGCTGTTTTTCCCGCTGATTCCCATTCTGTTTTGAATTGTTGTAAAGTTGTGCTGTCAATTCCTAATTCTGCCATCCAGCGAGAAGTGCCAATTTGCACTAATCTTTCAGAAACAATTCCTTGAACTCCGCTACCTGCGATCGCTTCAAACTGATCTACATCTGCTAAACTTACTTGCTGAGTTTCCGCATATCTTACCACTGCTTCCGCTAAAGGATGCTCAGAATTTCGTTCTACAGAAGCAGCTAATTTTATTAGTTTCAACTCATTTTTGTTAGCAGTACCATTCACCGTGATAAAATTTGTAACTGTGGGTTTACCTTGGGTTAATGTGCCAGTTTTATCTAACACAATGGTTTTGATTTTGTGAGCTAATTCTAAGCTTTCTGCACCTTTAATTAAAATGCCATTTTCTGCACCTTTTCCGGTTCCTACCATCACAGATGTTGGAGTAGCTAAACCTAATGCACAGGGACAAGCAATAATTAAAACTCCCACTGTGGTAATTAAGGCTAGAGTTACATTTCCCATAACATTAAACCAGATGACGAAAGTGGCGATCGCGATCGCAATTACAACAGGCACAAACCATCCAGTTACTCGATCGGCTAATCTTTGAATCGGTGCTTTAGAACCTTGTGCTTGTTGAACTAACTGCACAATTTGGGCTAAAACAGTATCTTTTCCAACTCTAATTGCTCGGAATTTAAAGCTCCCGGTTTTATTAATTGTTGCGCCAATTATTTCATCTCCGGTTTGCTTTTTCACCGGAATACTTTCACCCGTTACCATCGATTCATCAATAGTAGAACTGCCTTCAATTACTTCTCCATCAACCGGGATTTTTTCACCAGGACGCACTAAAATAATGTCGTCGATTTGTACTTCTTGAATTGGCAAATCTACCTCTTTTCCGTTGCGAAGTACTCTGGCAGTTTTTGCCTGTAAACCGATCAATTGTCTTATCGCTTCCGAAGTTTGTCCCTTAGCCCGATTCTCAAAGAATCGCCCTAAAAGAATTAAGGTAATCACAACGGCAGCAGTTTCGTAATAAACTTCTGGCATCAACCCTTGATTTATGAAAAAGTTAGGAAATATGGTGGCAAACAATGAATAGAAAAATGCCGCACTAGTACCCAGTGCAATTAGTGTATCCATTGTTGCCGCATGACGTTTAAAAGCTTTCCAACCGTTGATATAAAAACTGTAACCACACCAAAATTGTACGGGTGTTGTTAACAGTAATTGGCACCAAGGATTGTGTAACCATGCGGGAATGAAAGGTAAATTAAGCCCTGTCATCATTGGTAAGGAACCAACAATTAAGATAATGCTAATAATGCCGCCGACGATAACTTTTAGCATTAAATCGCGAGATTCAGCTTTGCGGGCAGCTTTTTCAGTATCATCTTCTCCAGTAATCATTTGTTGTTCTTGGAGAGAGTAAGCAGAATATCCCGCTTCTTCTACTGCGTTTTGAATTGACTCTACATTAGTTTTTTGTGCATCATAAATAATGCTGGCTTGCTCTGCACCAAAGTTAACGTTAGCTTCTTTAACTCCGGGAACAGAGAGAATGGCATCTTCAATGTTTTTTGCACAGGAGGCACAACTCATGCCTCGCAATTTGAGGGTGGCGTTGTCCATAGTTCAATAAAGCTGTTCTTAATCAACTACATCTATCTTGAATCCTCCAGTTAGGTGGAGAGTCAAGGGCTTTTAGATTTTAGATTTTAGATTTTAAATTGAAGATTACTTTAAAATATAAAAACCCTAAACAAAATCAAGGTTAATTATGGAAGAAAAAGTTAAAGTCAGTTGTAAAATTCCCCAAGAATGGCAAGCAAAAATAGAACTTTTGGCAACAGAAAGGAATACCCAGCCAAGTAAAATTATTTATGAAGCTTTGGGGCAATACTTGGGTAAAAATGCTAACACTGATGACAGTCGCATCAATGTTTTGGAAGTAGAGGTAACAATGTTAAAAAGGCAAGTAGCAGAACTGGCTATGTTAAAAAGGCAGATAGCAGAACTGACTATGTTAGCTAACAGTTGGCAATCAAAACCTTTACGAAAGTCTGTGGAAGTACGACTGAATGCTGATGAAGATGACGATTTAATAGAAGATGAACCTGATGAAATTCTTTATGATTTTCTGCCACCTGAAGAGAGGTAATTTGAATTACTAAAATGTTGGCTACATTAAAGAAACGCCTTTTGCCTTGTTGCATTCCTCGTTCCCAGGTTCAACCTGGGAACGAAGAATGGAGGCTCTGCCTCTTGGTGCAAGATTTGAGAAGAGAAGTAATTTGAATTACTAAAATTTTGGAATGTTGGCTACATTAAAGAAAGGTTTTTTGCCTTGTTGCATTAGTGCATTTTTGCAGCTACATCTGTACCGTCGCTAACTAAACAACCGTCTTCCATGTAAAGGATGCGATCGGCAATATCTAAAATCCGATTATCATGGGTAACTAATAAAATTGTTATCCCTTGTTCTTTGGCTAATTTATACATTAATTCCACCACATCACGCCCGGATTTTTTATCAAGGGCGGCTGTAGGTTCATCTGCTAAAACTATTTTGGGATGACTAACTAATGCTCTGGCGATCGCAACTCTTTGCTTTTGTCCCCCTGACAAATTTTCGGAATAATCATTAATTTTTTCTCGTAAACCAACTTTTTCTAACATAGCGCTTACGATCGCATCCATGTCTTGTTTCAACATAGCATCATGCAATTCCAAAGACATTCGCACATTCTCTTTTACTGTTAAAAATTTCATTAAATTATGAGCTTGAAAAATATATCCAATCTGGCGACGAACTTTGGTTAATTGGTTTTTACCAGCGCCACACATCTCTTGACCTAAAATTTTTAAACTGCCTTCTTCAGCGGAACGTAAACCACCTAAAAGAGTTAAGAGTGTCGTTTTACCTGAGCCTGATGGCCCGGTTAAAATTACAATTTCTCCTGCACTAATTTGCAAGTTAATATCAAATAATACTTGTTTCCGTAGGGAACCTTTACCAAAATAATGGTTAAGTTTGGTCACGGAAATTACAGGTATAGTAGAAATATTTTTCACTGATTGATTCGTAAGAGTGAGGTTTTGCATGATTACTTTTTTTAGTTTTAAAACACATCAGCAGGGTCAGCAGAACGGAGTTTTCGCATGGCGATCGCACCCGAACCAACACACATAACAACTGTCATCAAAAAAACAGTGCCAGCCCGTTCAACTGTCATTGATATCGGTAAAAGTGTGGCAGTATAAGCAAGTTGATACAGCCCAAATGAGAGAAAGAAACCAGGCAAGAATCCCAAAACTGCCAAAATTAATGACTCTTGGATTAGCACTATTAACAAATAGTTATCGGTGTATCCCATTGCTTTTAAAGTGGCATATTCTGGTAAATGATCGGATACATCCGAGTAAAGAATTTGGTAAACAATGACAATTCCAACAATAAATCCTACACCTACACCCAGCCCAAAAATAAAGCCAATTCCTGTACCATTTGCCCAGTAAGTTTCTTCGATTTGGGCAAATTCTTCAGGTGTAAGAACTGAAATATCTTTGGGTAAACCTGCTTTTAATTGGGCTTGGACTTGTGCTAAGTTCGCATCTGGTTTTAGGTGAATTAATCCAACTTCGATGTTTTCTGGTTTGCGATCGGGAAATAATGTCAAAAATGTCGAATCACTAGCAATTACATTTCCATCAGCCGCAAAAGATGCGCCATTGGTAAATAAATTAGATACTTGAATCGCTTTACCATTTAATTCTGTGGTGAAATTCCCGGTTTTATCAAAAGTTTCTACTACTCCATATTCGGGGCGACTTGCGCGATCGAACAAAACATTATTCAATTGCTTCAAACTATCAAGATTTTCCTGCACTTCAGGAAACTTAAATGCTGGCGATGCCGGATCAATTCCCCAAACTAAAATTGCTCGATCTAAGCGAGTTTCAGGATTGCGCCATTGTCCAGTAGAAATGTAAACGTAACTGACAGATTTTACTCCGTCATAAGCTAAGGTTTGATAAAGTCTTTCTCTGGAAAAACTCTTCACAGAAAACAGGGTTTGGAATTGAGGATTAATTAATACTAAATCAGCTTGAAGATTGCGATGGGGTTTTACTGCGGCATCAAATAATGCTCCTTCAAATCCCATTTGAATGAATATCAGCATATCGGCAAAGCCAATACCTGCAACTGCAACAGCTAAACGGACTTTTTCTTTCATTAACTGTCGCCATGCTAAGGGAGTTTTGCGAAATAATTTGGGAAACATAGATTTTTGGGGATTGGGAATTTTATATTGGTCATCCGTTATAAAAAAAAGCTAACAGTAATTTACTGTTCAATTGCTGTCTGAACTTGCAAATTTGTCAAACCAGAAACTCGCTGACTATCTTCAGGAGTTAGGCGAATTTTAACTTCGATTACTCGGCGATCTAAGTTTTCTCCTGGTTGATTGCTGAAAACATTTTGGCGCTGAACTTGTAAGCCAACTCTTTCTACAATTCCGGTTAATTCACCGGGGAAACTTTGGCTAGTAATTGTTGCTTTTTGCCCGATTTTAATTTTGCCAATATCGGTTTGATAGACTTCTGCGATCGCCATCATTTGATCGGTTTGGGCTAATTCCACAATTCCTGAACTATCTATTTTTTCCCCAGGTCGAGAGTGAACTTTTAAAATTACACCTGTAATTGGAGCACGAATAAAAGCTAAGTTTAAATCAGTTTGAGATCGCTTCACTGCGGCGATCGCATTATCAACTTCGCTTTGTGCTGCTTGCACATCCACTGGACGCACTTCCGCAATTTGTCTCAGTGTAGCTTGTGCTTCGCCAATTTGTTTATTACCAGTAGCATTAATCCGATCTAAAATTACGTTGGCTTCCCGCAATTGTTTACTATTGGTAGTGTTAATTCTTTCTAAATTTGCCCTAGCTTCGTTCAATTGTTGGCGAGTAGTTTCGACGCTTAACCTTTTGCTATCAAACAAGGAATTAGAAATAGCACCTTGAGCAAATAACTGTTGATAACGGCGTAATTCTGCTTCTGCATTATTGACTTCTGCTTCTAACTTTTTAATAGTAGCTGTTTGGGCTAATTTTTCGCCTGACCATTGCGCTTCTATACGTGCGATCGCCTGTAATTGCGCCGCTTTATCCCCTTCTAATTGTGCTTGTAAGCGTTCAACAGTTGCTTGTTGGGCTTGAATTTCCCCACTTTTCGCGCCAGCTTTTACTTGTGCTAATTTCGCTTGAGCAACTTTTACTTGTTCTTGCGCTTGTTGTAAAGCACTTTGTAAACGTTCTTTAGAGTCGAGAATTACTATTACTTGTCCGGCTTGAATGCGATCGCCTTCTTTAACTAATAACTCGCCAATGCGATCGCCATCCAAAGACAAAGGCGCAGATAATTTAATTATTTCCGCTGCTGGTTCTAATCTTCCTAAAGCTGTTACCTTCCTTACCACTGGTGTAGTTACCACACTCGGAGCAGGAGCAGGTTGGCTAATAAAACCAGACTGAGAAATTGCATAATAAATAATTCCCCCAGTCGCCGCAGTAGCAGCAACTATTAATCCAATTACCCACTGATTTGTCGGTTTAGATGGAAAGTTTATATTCATGGATTTTCCTCATTATGTAATTTTTTCCTATCTAAATACATAGCAATCATTTGTCCTAAAATCCTAAATTGTTCACTCATTGAAACTTCCTCATTTGCCCAAATTCTCTGAAGTAATATTCCGTCAATATGCGTCATTATAAAAGCAGCTAATGACCTATCCTCAAACTCTAAAAGCTCACAAACTGCTTGCAAACAACGTTCAATAGTTACTTTAAATACAGCATTATCTTTAATTTCTTGATGGTCACTACTTTGACAGAAATCAATCATAATAAAGGTTTGTTTGATAAAATAATCTTCATTTTTCTTCAGGAATCTCCCGCAAGCTTCAATGCGCTCTTGCAAGGTTTGAGTTCCTTCTAATTCAGCCGCTACCTTCAATAAAGCTTGTCGATTAATTTCTTCTACTAACTGCTCATATAAAGCTTTTTTACTGGGAAAATAATGATACAAAGTCCCCGTT
>JBAVZX010000410.1:0-4959 GCA_049589015.1 Phormidium sp.
GGGTTGTACAGGGTAGGTCTACCAGTGCTTCTCTTTCTGCGAGATTAAAATGATTCCAATGGGATAATTTTAACTTGATTCCACAAGTGTCCAATTTATACCTTACTACCATAGGAATACAGCGTAAGTTATTAACAAAATCTGCCTCAAATTGAAAAATTTTAGTGTTCGTCATGGCTTCTCTTATTCATAAAGCGAACAATTAAATAACTAATTGATAAAGCTAAAATAGCGATCGCTAAACCAATCAATTCTACTCCATCAACTTTTTCTAAATCTAAAATAATAATTTTCCTAGCTACTGCAACTAAAGAAGTAATAATAACCAATTCAACCTGAACTGCATGATTCTTCAGGTAAGCGGTAATATTTTCTAACAGTTCTAAAGCGATTAAAATGTTGAGAAAAAAGCCAAATATTTTAATAACAGTGATGGTAAAAAACACTACTGGTTGCTGAAAAAATAAGTCTTGCCATAAGTAAACAATTAAGTCTACAACTGAAACTAAAATAACTGCAACCATTGCCAAAGAGAGGATTTTGGAGACTAGACTTTCTATAACTTTAATAAAGCCTAGAAACTCCTCGTCGCTACTCATACGTTTCGCTTGTTTAGATAAATCCCTGAAAAATCCCATCGTTTACGTCTGCTTCACACAGAAGGTAATGATGAGAGGATACTAGATTTTGGGGATCTGAGTAAAGTATCAGTAGGGAGATGATCTGCTGTTACTTTTGCCAATTGTACAGCGCAGGCTTTTAGTTCCGGTTCTAAGGAAATCGGACAAGCTGCGGGATGGGTTAAAACGTTGGCTTCTGCGTCTTTTGCCCAAAGTGCGCCCCAGTGCATCGGGACAAAAACTGTTCCGGGGGAGATGGCTTTGGTGACTTTGGCGGGAAAACGGGCGACTCCGCGCCGACTCAGCACTTCTACTAATTCTTCCTCCTGAATGCCTAATTTTGCAGCATCACGGGGATGAATTTCGATGAAGGGGTGGGGGTGCATTTGGGTGATTTTGTCAATTCTTCCGGTGCGGGTTTGGGTGTGCCAGTGTCCGTAAAGTCTGCCTACGGTTAGGACGAAGGGATAATCTGGGTCAGGTGGTTCGGCTAGTCCGCGAGAGTGGTAGGCGGCGAAACGGGCGCGTCCGTCGGGGGTGGGGAAACGATGGTCGGTGTAGAGTCGGGCGGGTGCGCCTTCTAAGAGATTTCCATCAGCGGGACAGGGCCATTGTTGGGGGCCTTGGATTGTTAATTTTTCATGACTTAACCCTGTCATGTCGCAGGGTCGTCCTTTGGTTAATTGGACAAATTCGGCGTAAACTTCGGCAGAATTAGTA
Organism: Phormidium sp.; assembly: GCA_049589015.1. Taxonomy (GTDB): domain Bacteria; phylum Cyanobacteriota; class Cyanobacteriia; order Cyanobacteriales; family Aerosakkonemataceae; genus Floridanema. The sequence continues at coordinate 1,341 of JBAVZX010000410.1, forward strand.
AATTTAAATTGTTCGCTAAAACCTAAGCGTCTGCCAACTTCGGCGAAGATTTCCCAGTCGGCTTTGGTTTCTCCTGGGCGATCGCGAAATGCTGAACAAAGTGTAACTCGCCGTTCCGAATTTGTCATGGTTCCAGTTTTTTCACTCCACTGGGCAGCGGGTAATAAAACATGGGCATAAGCTGAAGTTTCTATGGGGTAATAGGCATCTTGATAGACGGTGAAAGGCGATCGCAACAAAGCTTTTTTCGTCCTTTCTAAATCTGGCATACTCACCGCCGGATTTGTTGCCGCAATCCATAAAAATCCCACTTTTCCTATTTCTAAACCCTCGATCATTTCCCAAACAGAAAGACCGGGTTTAGCCGCAATTCTTCCGGCTGGTAAACTCCAAAATTCTTCGACTTCGGCGCGGTGTTGAGGATTTTTCACCAAGCGATAACCAGGGAGAATGTGACACAAACCGCCAGCTTCTCTGCCTCCCATTGCATTAGGTTGACCAGTCAAAGAAAAAGGCCCTGCCCCTGGTTTGCCGATTTGTCCCGTCATTAAATGTAAGTTATTAATTGTTTGAACTTTGGCAGTTCCTTCGGAAGATTGATTAATCCCCATTGACCACATCGACAAGACACTTTTTGCTTGTCCCCAATAACGGGCAGCGGTTTCTAAATCTGCCAATTCAATGCCACATTTTTTAGCAACATATTCTGGAGGATATTGGCTAATTACTTCTGCATAAGCGGGGAAATTTGCCGTACATTCATCGATAAATTGGTGATCTATATAACCCCAACGTAATAATAAATGGGCAATTCCATTCATTAAATCTATATCAGTTCCCGGTTTAATGGCTAAGTGTAAATCTGCGGCTTCCGCTGTAGTTGTGCGACGCGGATCGACGACAATCATTTTCACTTTGCCGTTATTTTTTTTGTGATATTTCCGCAATCTATTAAATATAATTGGGTGACATTCTGCGGTATTTGTACCAATTAAAAACGCGCAATCTGTTAATTCTAAATCATCATAACAACAGGACGGCCCATCTGCGCCAAAACTTTGAATATATCCCGATACTGCTGAGGACATACAAAGGCGAGAATTGGCATCAAAGTTGTTAGTACCGAGACAGCCTTTAATCAGTTTTTGGGCAACATAATAATCTTCGGTTTGGAATTGTCCAGAACCATACATACAGATAGAATCTACACCTTGAGTATAACGAACGGTTTGAATTCTGTTAACTATAGCGTTGAGTGCTTCCTCCCAAGTTACGCGGCGAAAAGGTTGATCTAAAGTTTCTCGCATCATGGGATAAAGTAGGCGATCTTTGTTTAAAGATTCGGCAATTGTTGCACCTTTTACACATACCATGCCTTGACTTGAAGGGTGATTGCGATCGCCTAAAACTTTCCAATTTGGATATCCTTGACTGTCTCTATTTACAGGTTTTCCTGCTTGCGCTGGAGGCGAAACTTCTAAACCACAGCCAACACCACAATATGGACAAAGTGTTTTTGTTGAGTCAGTCATAAATTTATCTAAACCTTATCGCTAGCATTTCTTGGGTATTGGGGACTGGGGAAAGAATTATTTTAATTTTGCCCATTGGTTACTTTTTTTGTTATACCAAGAGAATTGGTATTAGCTATTTTTCAATTTAGCGATCGCTAGTTTTGATTTGACCGATCAAAAGCGTAAAATTCATTAAGAAAGGTAGAGGCAAGATATCAAAGATATCAACCTTGCCTAAACCATAATTGCGATTGGCTTATCGCAAAGCTATCAGTTAATTAACTTTGGCTACTGTGGGGTTTTGCGCCAAATTGGTTAATCAACAAATCCTGTAAAACAGGTTTCAAATCTTCACAGGGAATCCCTTTTTTTACACAGGTTCCTAAATGGGCATCTTTACCAACTGTTCCGCCCATATAAAGGTCAACGCCTTCGACAGTTTTCCCATCTTTTCTAACTTTAGTTCCCATCAAACCAATGTCAGCAACTTGGGGTTGTCCACAAGAGTTTGGGCAACCAGTCCAATGAATTCTGACTGGTTTGCTTAGGGTTAATTCAGCATCCAATTCTTTAATCATTGCTAAGGCGCGATTTTTAGTTTCAATCAAGGCAAAACCGCAGAATTGTGACCCTGTACAAGAAACTAACGCCCGATTTAAAGGTGTCGGATTGATGCTAAATTTTTCTAAGATTGGTTCGGCTAAAAATGCCGCTAATTTGGCATCTGGGATATGGGAAATAATCAGATTTTCTTCAACTGTCAGGCGGATTTCTCCATTGCCATAAACATCTGCGATTCTGGCAAGTTCAAACATATCTGGGGCAAATAAACGCCCAACGGGAATATGTAAACCAACGAAGTTTAATCCGGGTTGTTTTTGTTTGTAAACTCCAATATGATCGCGTTTTTCCCAAATAATTTCGTCTTTGGCTGCTGCTTCTGCGAGAGGTTTTCCTAGTTGCTTTTCTACTGCGGCGCGAAATTGTTCTAAGCCGATTTCATCAATTAACCACATTAACCGGGATTTTTGCCGATTGGCGCGTAAACCTCGATCGCGAAAAAGTTCTAAAATTGCTCTGCACAATCCTACAACATCACTAGGAGGAACCCAAGCATTTAAAGGAATCGCAGCATCACAACGTTTAGCCGAAAAGAAGCCACCAACTAATACATTAAAGCCAAAAGTTTCGTTTAAAAATGCAGGGATAAAGGCAATGTCATTGATTTCGGCATGAACAGAATTGTCACGACATCCAGCGATCGCAATATTAAATTTCCGAGGTAAATTGGTAAATTCTGAGTTACCTTCGCCATGATTAGTAATCATGTCTTGCACTTGTTGGCAAAGTTCTCTGGTGTCGAATAATTCATCACCATCAATCCCCGCCACAGGCGATCCTGTAATGTTGCGGACGTTATCCATTCCTGACTGCACACTGGTTAAACCAACGGCTTTCATTTTGCGGAAAATATCTGGTACATCTTCAATGCGAATTCCCCGCAATTGCAGATTTTGCCTAGTAGTAATATCAGCATTTCCATCACTACCATAACGTTGGACAATTTCCCCTAACACCCGTATTTGTTCGCTGTTAATTATGCCGTTTGGTAAACGCAAACGCATCATAAATTTGCCGGGAGTCACAGGACGAAAAAAGATGCCCAACCATTTTAAGCGATGTTCGCGATCGGTTTCATCCATCGCTTCCCAACCACTTCGGGCAAATTCTTCTAATTCTGCTTTAACTGCTAAACCGTCTTTTTGAGCTTTGAGTTTTTCAAACTTGTTCTGAGTGCTTGTTGTTGGTGGCGTGACAGTACTTGTCATCAGTTATTCCTCCACTTAATCCCTTTTATTGATCTGCAAATAGGGTGAGTTAACTTATTTATTGAATCCATTAAAATTTTGGTTTCTAAGCATCTATTTTTCGTTTCATGCTAGGCGGCTAATCAGGCTTAATTTGTAGATTTAAAGAAAGATTTATGCGATTATTGGAAAACTTCTCCTTATGTTTAAAATCTGCTACATTTTTTTGATTTTGTTGAATTTCTAACCCTATGTACTTCAGTTTAGAGAATGAACTGAGGTAAACGGTATCTTTAG
>JBAVZX010000411.1:0-13242 GCA_049589015.1 Phormidium sp.
GATTGTGGGCACAACTGGTGCTTGGGAAATCCCGTTGTTTTCAAAGATTTCTTTGCTGGCAAATTCAGTTAAATCAATAACATTTACCCCATCCAAGAATTTGGCGATGGGAATATTTATTTCCAACTCTGTTCGGAGGCGATTTCTCAATTCGACAACCATAAGGGAGTCAAGTCCCATTTGGTGCAGAGGCTCATTAACATTTAGCTTAGATGTAGCTATTCCTAATAATTTGGCAATCTGTTCCCCCAAAAAAGTCATCAAAAGTGATTGACTTTGCTCTTTTGAATTAGCTTTAATTTGGTCTAAAACTTTAGGAAAATTAAGTTTCTGTTGCTCCTTTGTTATACTAAATTCCTGATTTTGAGTTGCTATTTCAGCAAAGAAATTGGGATAGGATGAGCTTGAGAATTGCGCGAAAAACTGTGACCATTTCAGCTGCATCACTCCTACCTGAGCCGCATCTTGAAGGAGTAAATTTTCCAGGATGCTTAATGCCTGCTGTGATTCTATAGGCTTTATTCCCTTGGTTGCCCATTGCACCTCACCCTTACTACCAACAGCTTTTGCCATCCCAACCATCGACCAAGGTCCCCAGTTAATACTTAACCCTGGTAAATTTACTGACCTGCGATAATGAGCTAGAGCATCTAGAAAAGCATTAGCAGCTGCATAATTTGCTATACCCCCAGAACCAAGGATGGATGCAACCGACGAAAATAACACGAAGAAATCCAAAGGTAAGTCTTGTGTCAGAGTATGCAAATTCCAGGCTCCGCTGACCTTGGGTGCAAAAACTTTGGCAAACAGTTGCCATTGATGCTCCACCAAGAGTCGGTCATCAATCACACCAGCCGCATGAATAATACCCCGTAACTGTGGCATGGTGGTTTTTATTTGATTTAGTAAAGTGGTGACTTCCTGCTCTACTGATACATCAGCTTTGATAACTACAATCTGAGTTCCGGCTTCTTCAAGTCGCTTCAGGGTGGCTCTAGCTGCTTCGTGAGGTTCCCTACGGCCTACCAAAACTAAGTAGTTTGCCCCATGCTCTACTAGCCATTGAGCCACCAATAAACCGACTCCACCAAGTCCACCTGTAATCATATAGGTTGCATCGGCTTTGAGGCTCAGAGTTTGTTTGACAATTTTCTGATTCTTTACTAATCGGTTCACATACCGTTGTCCATTGCGAAAAGCTATGTGATTTTCATTACTCTTTGGTTGGTGGGAACAAATTTCTGCAATCAGGTTCTGTGCATTGTGATTTTCTCTTGGGTCTAAATCCACTAGGGTAGGGTTAAATTCTGGATGCTCATTGGTAATAACTTTTCCTAATCCCCAGAGAGAGGATTGGGCTACCCCTTCCAGCTTAGATTCTACACCGACTCGTTGCGCTCCTTTGGTCACTAGCCATAAGTGAGGCGGATGAGAATATCTTTGATTGACTAAAGACTGAATGAGGGACAAGACACCACCACATCCGGTTTGTGAGGCTATTTCTAAATCTGTGAGTGTGAGGGCTTTGGCTTGAACTGCTTCTAAACTCCACAAATATACAACTTTAGTAATGGGAATTGAGAAGGGAGGTAATGAGAGTAATAACTTCTGAAAGTCTTCTGGTAAGGTTGGGTTGATGATAAATTCTTGCTCTGATATCTGTTTATAATCAGTGCCAGGGAAGACTAGGGTACAGCTTTTTTGTTGAGAGTGCAATAACTCACTTATTTCTTGACCAATGCCTTGATTATCGGCAAAAATTAGCCAGTTTTCTAATTCGGTTTGGGTTTCTTGAATCGATTGTTGCCGTATAGTTCCTTGCTCTCGCCATACTAATTCGTAGCACCAGTCTTGGAGATGATTTGATTTTAGGTGTTGCTGGTGTTCCTTGACTAAGACTGTCAAAAGTTCAGGTAATAATTTGATTTGTTCGGGTGAGAAATTCCCGGCTTTTTGCACGAGATCAACTAAGTTTTCTGTATTTCCCTGATGCAAAAAGTTGGTAATCGGAGTCTGGATATTTTCTTCAGATAAAGACTCTGTGGGATGATAACCAGAGGATTGATTCTCAATCCAATAACGCTGCCGTTGAAAAGGATAATGAGGTAAAACAACTTTGTTTCGTGGATAGTCCCCCTCAAAGCCTGACCAATCTACTGTTAATCCAGCCACATATAATTGGGCTAAACTAGAGAGCATTTGTTGCCATTCAGAAATTCCCGGACGTAATGAAGGCAACCAGAAACTTGTGTTTTCTGGTAAACATTCCTGTGCCATTCCCAACAAAATTGGCTTTGGCCCAATTTCTAAAAAGATTTCATATTCAAGCTGATGTAAGGTTTCTATACTGCTAGCAAACTGCACTGTTTGTAAAACATGATTCACCCAGTATTGGGCGGTGGTAATGTTCTCGTCAGCGAGTTTTCCGGTGACATTTGAGATTAATGGAGTCTGGGGTTGATTGTAAGTAATACTGTTGGCAACTTGCTCAAACTCTGCCAACATGGGTTTCATTAATGGGGAATGGAAGGCGTGAGAAACTTGTAGTTGTTTGGTTTTGATTCCTTGATGGGAAAGTTGCTCAACTATAGCCTTGATATCTTCACCGACTCCAGATATAACTGTGCTTTCTGGGCTATTGATGGCAGCAATCGCGACTTGATCACTATAATCTGCAATAACTCCCCGCACCTTCTCTTCGGAAGCCGTTACCGAAACCATCTCACCCCCAGATGGCAATTGTTGCATTAACTTGCCACGATAGGCAACCAGTTTCAATCCATCTTCTAAGCTAAAAACTCCAGCAACACAAGCGGCAACATATTCGCCAATGCTGTGCCCCATCACGATATTTGGTTGAATCCCCCAAGATTTCCAAAGTTGATATAAAGCATATTCAATGGCAAATAATGCGGGTTGAGTATTGGCAGTTTGATTTAAACTTTCGCCTTCTGTTTCGGTGGAATAAATTATGTCTAATAATGAATGTTCCAGATAGGGTCGGAGAATTTCATTGCATTGTTCTAAGGTTTGGCGGAAAGTCGGTTGGGTGTGATAAAGTTGACGACCCATGTTGATATATTGTGAGCCTTGCCCTGTGAATAAAAAGGCGATTTTTGAGGTTTTTTTGCTGGGGTGATTTCGAGTTGTGATATTAATTAATTGAGTGATTAACTGTTGTTTAGACTCAGCAACAAATGCTAAACGCTGATTAAAATGTTCTCTGCCTGTATTCGCTGTGTGGCAAATATCTGCTAAGGACACTTCAGGATTTAATGTTAAATATTCCTGATAACTTTGTTGTAATTCTGTTAATGCTTGGTCAGTTTTTGCTGATAGGGTCAGTAAATGGTATGGGCGTTCAAATTCACTTTTTACCTGTGCTATTTCTGGTGCTTCTTCGAGAATTACATGGGCATTTGTTCCGCCTATTCCTAAAGAGTTCACCCCGGCACGACGGGGATAACCGGAAGTTTGCCAATCTTTTAAAGTGGTATTGACGTAGAAGGGAGTATTGGGTAAGTCTAGCTGTGGATTTGGTTGTTCAAAGTGCAGGCTGGGGGGAATTTTTTTGTGGTAAAGTGAGAGGACGGTTTTGATAAAACCTGCGATACCAGAGGCTATTTGCAGATGACCAAGGTTGGTTTTAACTGAACCAATACCACAAAAATTCTTGGACTTTGTACTAGCACGAAATGCTTGAGTTAATCCGCCAATTTCAATGGGATCTCCCAATGGGGTTGCGGTTCCGTGCGCTTCGACGTATCCTATAGTTTCGGGGTCAATTTGGGACATTGAGATTGCTTGTGTGACTACAGATGTTTGACCATCCCCATTAGGAGCCATGTAGCCAACTTTTGTGCCACCATCGTTATTAACAGCGGAGCCTTTAATCACTGCATAGATGTGGTCGCCATCTGCTAGTGCTTCTTCTAATCGTTTTAGTACCACTATTCCGGCTCCACTACCAAAGATTGTCCCCTGAGCCCGCGCATCAAAGGCTCGACAATGCCCGTCTGGAGTAACAATCATCCCTTCTTGATACAAATGACCAACTTTTTGTGGCACATTGACGGAAACGCCACCTGCTAATACCATATCGCTTTCGCCGCTTAGTAAGCTAGCGCAGGCCATGTGAATTGTTACCAAAGATGTTGAACAAGCGGTTTGCACATTTACGCTAGGGCCTGTCAGGTTGAGTTTGTAAGAAATTCTGGTGGTGATATAGTCTTTATCATTGGCAACCATCATTTGCAATCCGCCCATTGAGTCTATTGTGGCGACTTGCAAGTTATCGTTGATGTCAAGATTGTGGCGGTTGGGATAGATATTATTCAGTAAGTAAGTGTTCATGACTGCACCTGCATAGATGCCAATTGCGCCATTGTATGTAAAAGGATTATACCCGGCATTTTCTAAACTTTCCCAGGCACATTCGAGTAAAAGACGTTGTTGCGGGTCGATTAATTCGGCTTCTCTGCTACTATAGCCGAAGAAGTCTGCATCAAAGGTTTCTACGTCTGATAATATTGGTTTGGCTTTGACGTAATTGGGGTTTTTTACGAGTTTTGGATCTATTCCGGCGGCTATTACTTCTTCTTCGCTGAAAAAGGAAATGGATTCTACGCCATTGGCTAAGTTTTGCCAAAATTCATCAATATTATTAGCACCGGGAAAACGACAGGACATTCCAATGACGGCAATATCTGGTTGACTTGCTCTGTGGCGAGAACTACGAATTTGAGCGCGGTTTTGACCTTGTTTTACGGAGGGTGATTCTGCTTGTCCTTGATTTAAGTATTTAGCTAAGGTGCTGATACTGGGATATTTAAACATATCCACAATGGAGACTGGGATATGAAAAGTTTCCTGTAATTTACTTTGAACTTGTACGAGTAGTAATGAGTGTCCGCCTAGTTCAAAGAAGTTGTCATGAATACTGATTTCTGGTAGGTTTAAGATTTCTTGCCAGATTTTTGCGATTTGAGTTTCTATTTCGTTTAGGGGTGGTGCTGGCTGGTTTTTTTCTTGACTTATTTCACCTTTGATGAGTTTTTGTCGGTCAATTATGCCTGTTGTAGTTAATGGCATTTGTTGTAATTGTACTAGGTGACAAGTTGTGGGTGTGCCAAAGTGGTCTTTGATTACCCAATCTGTTGTATTTTTTAGAGAAGTATTGCTACTAGTGGTAAAGTAACCTGTTAATTTGTCTAAGGGATAAGTGGATTCTATATATTTACGAATATGTCGGTTGTTGCCATCTAGTCCGATTAACAAATGGGTCTGGTTATGGTGTAATCCTATTAGTAAGGAGTGCAATCCTTGCTGGGGAGTTATGGGAGAATAGCCTTTAGTTTGGGCTATTTTTCCTGTTTGCGTGTCTTGGCTAATTCCAATTCCCTGCCAAAGACTCCAACTAAAACAATAGCTTTTTAAGCTTAGTTTTGTTCGTTGATAATGGGTGAAACTCTCTAAAAATTGATTGGCTGCCACGAATGCGCCAACTGTTGCGCCGCCTAAGAAGCTGCTGAGGGAAGAGAAGTTGATGAAGATTGCTTGGGGGTTTTCTTTGAGTAGTTGATTGAGTACCCAAGTTCCGTTTACTTTGGCTTTTAAGGCTGTTGACCAGGTTTGGGGGTTTTCTTCTGTGAGCGATCGCTGTTGATAATTCCCTGCTAAATGTAGTATACCATCTAGTTGACAATTCCACGTTGTTTTGGTTTGGACAATTATTTGTTGTAATCTGGGTAAGTCACAAACATCGACTGCTTCATATCTGATTTCTCCTCCTAAGTTCTCTAATTCTTGATAGGCGGCATTTTTTTGAGATGTTGCATTTGTAATGGGGGTTCTACCAATTAATAAAAGCTTGGTTTGGTATGTTTTTAGTAAATACTTAGCAATTTCTACTCCAATGCCGCCTAATCCACCGCTAATTAAATACATTCCTCCGGCTTTGAAGGTAATTTTTGGTTGATTTTCTGGGCTAAATTCTACTTTTTCTAGTCGGGGAATTAATCTGGTTCCTTGGCGATATGCTACTTCGGTTTCTTTTGAGAATACCTGCATTTCTTGGATGAGGCGATCGGCATTTACTGCGGTTTCTTCTATACTTAAATCAACATGGCGAATCTTTAAGTTGGGGATTTCTTGTTCAATTACTTTGAGTAAGCCAATTGTCGGGGACTTTTGATAGGCAATCTGGTCATTTTCTGAGATGAATTGGCTATAGCTTGAAGCTACTAATAACTGAATATTTGCTTCGGTTTTTTGAGTTTTTGCTAAGGCTTTAGTCAAGTGAATTAGACTGTGAACCCCGCAAATTTGAGATTGTTCTAATGATTCTATGCTGGTGATTTCTTGAGGATTATTATCGTAAGTCCACAGATGTAAAATTTGATTGATTTGCCAGTTTTTGGCGGTTAATTCAGACAGTAATTTCTGATAATGTTCTGGGTTATTTGGGTTAATTCGATAGTGATAAGAATCGATTTCCTCAAACTCGATTCCGGGTTCAATTCCCACGTAAGAATGACCTTGTTTTTCCAATTTAGCAGCTAAAAATTTGCCTAATCCTAAGTCATCTAGGAATATTAAAATGTTATTTGGGTTGGTTGTAGTTATGAAGTTGGTTGGCTGTTTTGGTCGCCAAGTGCGGCGATAAAACCAATCTGGTAGTGAGTTGGGATTTTCTAAGTTTATTCCTAGTTGTTGAATGATACTATCAAATTCCCCGGCGGCGAAGTGTTTGGTTAATTGTGCCCGTTGAATTTTCCCAATATCTGTTTTGGGAATTGCTGATTTTGGCACGGGAATGATATAATTTGGGTTAATTCCCACATTTTTGACAACTGCGCCCCGAATCTTTTTTAACAAGTCTTTGAGTTGGGTTTGGTCAGTGATAGAAGTATTAAAAAATATGGCTAATTGATCGGCGTTATTTCCAGTAATTCGCACGGCACAAGCGGCTGTATAGGATACTTGTATTCCCTCGATTTCTTCAACTACTGATTCTATTTCATGGCTATAATAGTTAATTCCATTAATAATAATGTCGTCTTTATCTCTGCCTGTGAGGATGATTTTTCCTGATTTTATATAGCCGAGATCTCCGGTATTAAACCATCCATCTTTGGTAAAGGCTTCTTGATTTTTTTCGGGATTTTCGTAGTATCCAGAAGTTACTGAATTTCCTTGGATTTGGAATTTCCCTATTACTCCTTCAGGTACTACTTGATTATTTTCATCGGTAATTCTAGTTGATGCTCCGGGAATTGGTAAACCCAGTGCTACAAATGACATTTCATCTGATGAATTTTCCAAGGTAAATCCTTCCGAAAGAAAGGTGATCCCGGATGAGGTTTCCGACATTCCAAAGGCGGGACGAATGGCGTTTGCTGGGAAGCCGAATGGTTGAAGTAGATTGAGAAATCGCCTTAAAGTTTTCGGTACTATTTGTTCTCCACCATTGACTAAACAGCGCAGGGAAGATAAATCCCATGAGCGTTGATTAATCTCTTCTGCTCTATCATTAACTAATGCAAAAGCAAAGTTTGGTGTCCAGGTAACAGAGGCTTTGTGGCGCTGAATTAATTCTAACCAGCGGATAGGATTTTGCAGAATATATTCTGTGGGTGTATGGATTTGTTGACATCCTAAATCTACTGCTAATAGTCCTAAAGATACAATCGCGCCAACGTGCTCTAATGGCATCCAGTTCAAGATTATATCCTGACTGGAAAGATTGTTCATTTGCGCTTTTCCCGCAGTCATGCTTAATAGATTGCGATGATTTAGCATGACTGCTTTTGGAGTTCCTGTACTACCTGAAGTTAGTAATAGAAGTGCTAAGTCTTCTGGCTTACCTTGATGAATATTGCTATCTGGTTGGTTCTGGCGTAAGTTTTCTACTGTCTCTATTTGAAATTTTTCTTCTATATTTAATAGTGTGGGTAATTCTCGAATATTTGGAGCTAATTTTGCACTTGTCAAAATCAGCGGTTGCTTTAGCATCTCCCAGGCTTTGTGCAGTTTACTGACGGCGCTGTTAACTTGTTCGTAGGTGGGAGCAATTGAAATTGGTACGGGAATAAATCCGCCTAGTATACAGCCCCAAAAGGCGGGAATAAAGTTTTGACTTCCTTCGATTTGAAATATTATTTTATCTTGTGGTTTTACTCCTAGTTTTCTTAAGCCAGCTAAGATTTTTTGTGCGTCTAATAGTAATTCTTGATAGGTTTGAATAGTTTCTGAACTATCGGAATTAATATAAATTAACTGTTTTTGGGGCCATTGATGGGCGGTTTTTTCTAGGGCTTGGGAAAGTATTGTTGGGGCATTTTTTTCTCGATTGAGTTCTCCTCCATGACTGATTGCTAGTTGGTTGCTGGTTGTGTGGTCAAATCGGGATATAATTGGTGTTTGGTTTTCTTGTGTTGTGACATTTTTCCAGTTGGGAAGTATGTCTGATAGTCGTAGTGATTCTTGGGGTTTGGTTTGTTCGGTTATTACTACTGCTACTTGCTCTATTTCCGGTAATGTCTGGATTTGCTCTGTCCATTTTTCTACTAATTCATTGTCTGCTATTTCTAGCTGATTCAGGATTGTTTGGTCTATTTCTCCTGTTGCGGTTAATGGTAATGTTGAGATGGGGACGATCGCTTTTGGTATTCCTTCTTTTGGCAGAGTTTTTTCTATGTGAGATAACAGTAGTTCTCTTGTAAATAATCCTGTTGGAACTACATAAGCCACTAATTCTTGTTGTAATTCTTCCGTTTGCCGCTCTAGGATTAGACAATCTTCAATTATCGCACTTGATTGGATGGCTTGGGCTATTTCCTGATTGTTCATTTTTCTTTGATTTGAATTCGCCAAGTACTGATTATAATTATCTAACTGCATTAGCTTCTAAATCTTGCTTAAATTTTGCTAAAAACCAATTTACTTTACCGACACTCGTCAATTGACTACTATTGAAAATAATATGAAATTAGGTAGGGTTGTCAATAATTCCCACTCATTTTTTTTGATATCTTAAATATAACCCAGGTTTTGGCAACCCCGGTAATTTATTGGCATCACCAAAAAGCCCGTGATATCACACCAGGTTAGATCGGAAACGCCTCAATCAGATTTTGGCTTATTTATCAACACTTGAGAGAGGCTGGTTGTTCAGAGTTTATGATGTTCGGAGAGCATGAGCATGACGTTATTGGGCAAAAAAAGGTCTAGCCTTGATATCCGCAACCTTGACTATGTTTGGGGACATAATATTTTTCCTTGGGCAACTATTTTGCTAAATTCAATTGTTGATCAACTAAGAGAATAAGTCAATCAAGGGAGAAAATTACATTTTTTTTACTCTAGCATAATTCATAAGAAATCTTTATCTGACATTTCGGATAACAAATATACTACACCTGTTTATTGAGAATGGCAGTTTTCCTAGTTTTGCCCTATTATACTCTACCGAGGGCCACAAAAGAGTATAAACGATTTTTAGGCTCTCATAGTTGTGGTGGAAAACTCTGGTTTTGGGAACTGGGTACTGGGGAGTAGTGACTGGTATTCCTTATGGAACAAGCACTTCATTAATTAATTAGGTTTACTTATCACTTTATGGATGGGGAGCCGTACATCTTGATGGAAAATTTATAGAAGTAGACTGAGATAAGAGCACCAAGAGGCAGAGCCTCTATTTCTCGTTCCCTGGTTGAACCAGGGAACGAGGTTAGGAGGTCTGGGAGGTTCTACCTCCTTTGCTGCAAGATCTGAGTAGAACTAGCAAGGAGGTTTTTATGTTGCTCAGGATATTTTCGTTTTTCGTTTTTATTTGTTTTTTTGTGCCGATGAGTTGGTTCCGCAACTGGTTTGATTTTTCACGATTTTCTGAAAAGAGTCATCAAAGTGCCTCAGCTTGGGATCTGAATATGGAAGCAGTTGCTCATCAGGAAAAAAACGAAGATTGCCAGCCATTGGCATGATCTTTTTAAGTGATAGTATAGCAATAGGTTGGGTTAATTTAATATGACGCATCCTATTGCTCTGGATATATTATCTATGTTTAAAAACCTGGAAATTTCTCAAGTTTTAAATAGATTGCTCTACTGCAACTAATGCCTGAATTTTCGCAGCAGTTAACTCTTGGACATTTCGCAGAATTGTCTGAGCACCAGCTTGTTTTAAATTAGCAGTATAAGCATCAAGTTGTTGAGAGGTTTCTTGTAAAACATGAGGTGGTAAAATTCCTACGCCTATCCACTGGCGACTCGGTTGCAACAACTTAGCTTTTTCTACGGTGTACATATCTGCAACTGTGTCTCCTATATAAATAACTGGTGTGGTTTCATCGGCGGAAAATTGCTGTTCTAATAATTGCACAGTTGCGAAAAGTCCGGTAGGATCGGGTTTTCCTGGTGCGTCTTCCATTGCGATTAAAACGGGAGATTTTAATCCTAAACGTTTACATAAAACGTATTCGGCTGAACCTCTGGTTGCACCACTGAAAAAACCCCAAGGTATTCCTGCTGTTGTCAAAGTTTCTAAATAGTTTGGTGCTAAAAGTAATGGTTCTGTGCAAATATAACCTGTCCAATTTTCGGGGTTGGGGCCACGATAACGAGATTGAAAGAAGGCGACTAGGGTATTGTAATCTAAGGGGATTTCTGTGCGGTTTTTTCCCTGTTTTTCAAAGTAGCGATAAACTAATTCTTGGGAGGCTTCCCAATCATTGTTCCAAACGCCTTCGGATTTTAGGGTATCGATGTCTACTTGGGAGGGACGATAAGCGCCGCTGGTGTAATGTTCTACGGTGTCTGCAAGTGCGCGGCGATAGGAACCGCCGACATCGCGCACGACCCCATCGATATCGAAAACTGCGATCGCCAAAGCCGGAGTTACAGTAGGTTTTAGGTTAGATGCTGTCAATTTGATTTACCTCAAAAATTTTCGGAAAAAAGGCTAGACAATTAGGTTATTATAGAAAGGTTGTAAAGACGCGAAAAGTCTGGGTCGATCCCGGAGGTGGGTTTGTCGAAGTTCATTTTAAAGGTTCTCTGGTTAGAGAAGGATGTTGCGATCGCAGTTGATCAAGTGGTAGGCAAAGGTACCAGTCCTTTGACGAAATACTTTTTTTGGCCGCGGAATGATGCTTGGGAAGAGTTAAAAAAAGAGCTAGAATCTAAGCATTGGATTTCTGAAACAGACCGAGTTGAACTTCTGAATAAGGCTACAGAAGTGATTAACTACTGGCAAGAGGAAGGCAAGCGCCGTCCGATGTCAGAAGCGCAAGGTAAATTCCCGGAAGTTGCCTTTACTGGTAGCGCCTGATTGTTTCAAGTCGCCACAAGTTAATGTTTTGGTCATTGCTTGAGTTATATTGATCTGGTTAGTTGTGAGGACTTCAGTCCTTTTATTTAGCAAAGAAACGACTAAAGTCGTCACTACAAACAATATCTCAAATTTTTCGGGAGGGTGGCAATTTTTTCATGCTTACCCTCCTAATTTTTTATCCATCCATCAGGAAGGAGTAAACAAGTCGCAATAATTCTAATTCTACAGGCTGTAAGCTACGACCTTCTGCAAGGGCAATAAATTTCCCTTCCAATTCTGCCATTTGTTGATGGGGGGGATCGGTGGCTGTAAATTCTGCTAAATAAACATTAATAGCATCTTCTGATGAATCTACTTTCGCCCAAAATTCTGTTTCTACATTCAGATTACCACTAGCTAAACCTAATTTTTGTTCAATATGCGCGATCGCCTCAGCCAAACCTGTAGCCACTACCCCTTCGAGAGAACTTTCTACCACTTTTGATCCTGGAGGTAAGCCATCAAATTGGCAAACCGTACCATTGAGGCGTAAAAACTGGACTCGCGCACTAGTGGGGTGCTTGTGGTACAAAATGAAGCGATCGTTAGTCATGGTGCTTTGGTGAATAGCTACAATTATTTGGTTAATAATTATACAAACAACTGTGCTGCAAATATTGTTAACCAGGAACAGCCTTCTACCTTCACTAAATTTAAACTAAAAAGAATTTCTGTTGCTACCCTCTAGGAATACAATCATTTAAAGCGGTTAAATCAAGGGTGGAGTCATTGACAATGAGCCAAGATCCTAATCTATTTTGGTTTGGGTGCGTCCTGTGGTTGGTTGGGGTTTTAATTATTTTCAACTTAGTTTACTCTCATCCCCCGACCAAGGTTGTAGCCACCCAGAAGCGAGTGCATCCGATCAAGTACGCTTATGTAATTAATCCAGATGCAGAAACAGAAATTTCTCAATTGCAGCAAGAATGTGCGCGACTCCGCCAAAAATTGCAGCAACAATCCCAAAAATTAAGGGCAGATTTTCAACATAATACCTTTTATCAATTAGAAACTTTATTAACTAATTATCCTACGGTTAGTAAAGTTGTCCAAGAACATCCAGATTTACCTGCAAAAAATATTTTACCTTTATTCAAACCTTTGGATAAAATTTTAGCTAATTGGGGATATCAAGCGATCGGATCACCTTTAGAACAAGTTCCTTATAATCCGCAATTACATCAACCGGATAATCGAGATATTAGCG
Organism: Phormidium sp.; assembly: GCA_049589015.1. Taxonomy (GTDB): domain Bacteria; phylum Cyanobacteriota; class Cyanobacteriia; order Cyanobacteriales; family Aerosakkonemataceae; genus Floridanema. The sequence continues at coordinate 12,578 of JBAVZX010000411.1, forward strand.
TTGGCGAGTTAGTTTATATTTGGTTTGTCGGATATCAGGATCGGAAGTTGGAACATATTATTTCCCCTGCTGTAGTTAGCCGCAATTTACCACTGATTCCTAACTCAACTAAAAATTATGCGGTAAACTTTACTTAATTAATTGATTTAAGTTAATGAAAGTTAATTTTAATGCCAGTGAATTTGAGTAAAAGAGTAGAGACGTTGTATACAACGTCTCTACAATTTAAGGTTCTGACTTATGATGTACAGGGATTTTGGAAATATATAAAACAATAAGGTGGGAATTACCCACCTTACTGCTGTTAAATCTTTCGGTATAGTTTTGGTCATAGAGGGCGATCGACTTGGCGTTTCAAACAAAGCAGTCAATCAAATAATCCGATCGTTTTAGTTGCCAACTGGGTAGAAAGAAGCGTTTGTTTGCTGTTCTCTGCTCCAGTGCTTTGCTTCTATATATTTATTCAGCCTAGCCAACTAGTTTTCCTGAAAATTCTGAATCTATTTAATTAAGCTTTCTTATCGTTAAACCCAAACTACTTTATTCCAGCCTATAGGTATCACAGGTTCTAGTTGAATTTGGTTGGGAACAAAGTCGTTCATGTTGTCTACTATACAAAAATTACCTAAAAATGTTGGATGAATGCCCCCGTTACAGCGCAGCTT
>JBAVZX010000412.1:0-2000 GCA_049589015.1 Phormidium sp.
TAAAATAGCAATGGAGTGATTTATTTGGGCTTCACGAGTTTCCAGAGTTTTTAAAGCTAAGTTAACCCATGTAATAGGATCGGGCTGTAAAGATAGCCGTCCTTTTTCTGCAAGAATGAGAGTTTCCCAAATACTAATTGGACTAAGCCAAAGTTCAGTGTTAGGATCAACAATTGTATTTTGTAATTGCAGCGAAAGGCGTTGGTCGCCGAGTAAATACCAAAGCCAAATGTGAGTATCGAGTAAAAGTTTCATTCTAAAACTTCCCAAGGTTCAGCTACAGGAGCGATTAAATCTCCTAATATTTCACCGCTTCCTTTCATCACCCCAAAAGTAGGTCGTGAAGTTTGGGTGGTAGCAGGATAGATAATCACTAATGGTTTTCCTTCATGGATGACGGTTAGCGGGGTTCTGGTACGTTCAACCTCTATAAATAAAGTCTGGAGGTTCTGGGGTAATTCTGTCGTAGTAATTTGTGTCATTTTTTGCTTGTTCACGATCTGATCTATTTCTATTATTATAATTCGATGATTAGCAAGCAGAATGATAGGTTTTTAATGATTTGAAAGCTCGTTTGAAAGAAGACGCTAAGACAAGAGTTCTCATCTTTTTAATTCCGCCATTATATCATTTACTGTGCCTCGAAATAATTGTCCATTCAAATACTCGTTTTTTCTGAAGAGTGATCGCACTATTTTGCATATTGACCGCTTCGCTTACACATTGCTATAGTTGACATATAACATGAAATTGGCAATTTCCGATATAATGAAAATGCTTTTATCCAACCATCATTTATGCTGCGAGAAAAACTGAAACAAGAATTAGACAGACTCAACGAAGACCAACTAAAAAAAATTGCCGATTTCATCAACTTAATTGAGTCTGAATCCAATCAGTTAAAATCATCTGTTGTTCCATTTTGGCAAACAGCAACACCAGCAGAACGGGCTAGGGAATTTCGGGATTGGACTGCTCAACTTCCGACAACAAATATCAGCTTATCTGATGAAGCCTTTAGCCGCGATCGCATTTACGAAGAATGACAAAATATCTGTTAGATACCAATGTTGTCTTGCGTTTTTGTAACCCTGACGACCTGCAACATCATCTAGCCAGAGAAGCAATATATTGTCTACTAAACCAAGCAGATGAATGTTTTCTGACAGCACAAGTATTGATAGAACTTTGGGTAGTGGCAACCAGACCAGTTGAAGTGAATGGCTTAGGATGGAGTACAGAAAAAACGCGCAATATAATAGACGAACTTCTTAATCGCTTCCCATTGCTAGAAGAATCCTCACAAATTTTTCCCCATTGGTTAGATTTGGTAACAACTAATAAAATTAGAGGTAAACGTACTCACGATGCTCGTCTGATTGCCGTCATGTTAACAAATGGAATTACACATCTTCTGACTTTCAATCCAACTGATTTTGCACTCAACTCAAGTATTACAGTTGCACGTCCGCAGGAATTAATAATACCGGAAGTCAATGAGCCATGACCTGAGCTTTCTAAGTTTTTTAAGATGAGCGATCGCTAAAAAGCACGCTACGGGATCGCACTCTCTTTTTTCAGATTAGCGATCGCCTAAAATGAAAAAGCGATACGCCTAACGGCACGCTACGCGAACGCACTTGATTTTTTCTCAGGTGCGATCGCAATTTTACCCAAAGACATCAGTCAAATTACCTGACAGCAAACTCAGTGAATCGCCACTAATAGGATATTATTAACCTAACTAAGTGTTTGTACAGCCGAATTGCCTGTAATATTAACATCAACTGTAGCTAAAATTAATCCATAGTAAATAGCTGTAGCAACAATAAATCGATCGGCGGGGTCTTGATGGGGAAGTGCAATTTGGCGACTTAAAATAGCAATGTAGTGATTCATTTGGGCTTCACGAGTTTCCAGAGTTTTTAAAGCTAAGTTAACCCATGTAATAGGATCGGGCTGTAAAGATATCCGTCCTTTTTCTGCAAGAATGAGCGTTT
>JBAVZX010000413.1:0-3003 GCA_049589015.1 Phormidium sp.
GTTTTGTTTCAACCAATTCCTGATAATTTACGGGGAAATGTTGAGACAAAAGCGCGTGGGATAGCTGAACCTGTGGCAACTGGGTTGACAGGAGTTGGGATTTTAACGGTAATTTGGGTGTTGAATTGGGTAAGTAGTAACAGTTCCCAAACCGATAAAGTAAATCTGTTAAGTTGGTTAATTGTTTTAGGAGTAGTGTTGTTTTCTTTGGTTTGGTTGCTGACAGTTTGGCTGTTGCGATCGCGCTACCTTGACTTATTAGTTTTAAGCGCCCAAAGGGGACAGTTAAGCGGAGTCGGAGAAGTCGATTTACGCATACTTAAACTAGCGGTGGTAGAAGCTTTAGAAGGTGTTACTAGCTCGGAAGCAGATAAACGTTCCTGTATTGAATTGCTGACTCAAATTGACCCGAAAAATGTAGGAGATGTATTAGCACCTTTACTGAAAGTGTTAACGCCAGCTTTGCAACACCAAAGTCTGGAAAGTATGCTGATTGCTCCTAATACTAATTATTTACCTCATGTTCGGGCTTTGATTGGTGAAAATGTAGAAGTTAAGGAGGAAGATGCTTTGGGGAACCAGGGATTTATTTCCTGTCCCAATCTTCAGCCGGATGTGTTGGCGTTGGCGTTGCGGTATATTTGGTTAACTGAACCGAACCCAGATTTACGGGCATTAAAACCTTATCTCGATCCTGAAATTGACCCGGTAGTGCGGGGAACAGCGGCGGCTTTGTTGCTGAGGTTGGGAAATGCGGTGCAAAAGGCTGAGGCGACTTCGGCTTTAAGGCGAATGCTGACTGATCCTGAAGAAGAAGAACGGGTGATGGGTTGTCGGGCGCTGGGGGATGCGTTGTATTTACAAGCGCTGCGGGTGAATATTCCGGGTTTGTTACAGGATAAATCTTTGCGGGTAAGGCGGGCTTTGTTGGAAGCGATCGCAGCTACCCATTTAGAAGAGTATTATCCTTCTCTGCTGCGGGGGTTGGAATATAAATCAACTAGAGAAGCAGCAATTCGGGCTTTGGAAAGGTTGGAAAATGAAGCGATTCCAATGGTGCTCAATAAGGCAACCAATATTCAAAAATCAGATTTAATCAGAAGATACGCTTGGGATGTGTTGGGGAGAATTGGGACTAAAGAAGCGCGGAATGTGTTGGTATCTAACTTGATGACTGCTTGGGGAAATACGCGCCGACATATTCTGCAAATTTTGCTGAAATTACCCCAAGAGGCGGGAATTGACGCGGTTCTCGATCGCTTAGGTCGGAGTGGTGTAGAAACATTAATTGGCCAAGAATTAATGTTCATGGGTCAAATTTATGCGGCTATGGTAGACCTGAAGGCAGCGAGGTTGGAAGTTCAAGAAGCTGATTTAATTTTGAAGGCATTACAAGGGGATACAGCAGATGCAGCTGAACGGTGTTTTCTGTTAATGAAGTTTCTTTATTCTCCAGACACTATCCAAGCAGCGGCTTTTAATTTCCGATCGGGTTCCCCATCAGATATGGCCAGGGGGTTAGAAATATTAGACCAAACGGTTGATATTTTCAGTAAACGAGAGTTATTAACTGTTTTGGAAAGACATTCAGAAGCAGAAAAACTGAGGAATCTGACGGGTATAATAGCTTATCAACCTTTGGAAGCACGCGATCGGATTCGGCGATTGTTATCTTTAAGGCACTTTTTATCAGATTGGTCTTTGGCTTGTTGTTTCCATTTAGCCAGATCTCTGCGCTGGAATCTCACGGCTGAACCAACTTTAGCTTGTCTGCATCATCCCACTGGTTTTGTACGAGAGGCGGCAATTGCTTACCTGAGAGTGGCTTCCCCGCGTGCTTTGTCTGAACTACTTCCGAAGCTGAAACAAGATCCCGATCGCTTGGTAGCTGCTCAAGTGCAGCAAATAATGGCAGAGTTAGGTAATAGGTAATAGGCATCTACCTACTACCCACTACCCTGGGGGATTTTTGATTGTCGATTTTCGATTTTCGATCAAGGAATTGACTTTAAAGTAGATTCATTAATCTAAAATCTAAAATCTAAAATCTAAAATATCACTACCTATTCCAGCAATAAGTAATTAGCAGTCAATGTTAACCAGTGTTGAACGACTATTATTTGTGAGAAACGTACCCATCTTTCAAGAATTGCGGGATGATTTTCTTGTTAGATTAGCTTCGGTAATGGATGAGTTATCTTTTCCAGCTAAACATACGATTTTTACCCAAGGACAAGAAGGGCGATCGCTTTATATTGTGGTACTTGGTCAAGTGAAAGTTCATATCGGCAACCAAGAATTAGCTCAACTTGGGCCTGGTGCTTGCTTTGGTGAAATGTCTTTGTTTGATGCTGAACCTCGTTCTGCTTCTGTCTCAACTTTAGCCAGTTGTGAATGTTTAATGTTAACCCAGCAACAACTCTACGATGCTATTGAAGAAACACCCGGAATTGCGATTAATATCATTCGGTTGCTTTCCCGTCGGATTCGAGAATTGAATGAAAAAATCAATGCTCAAAGTATGGGGCGAGGAGTGGAAGATTCAACTAGTGGCAAAAAATTAGTTGGTTAATTTTTATATCTGCTCGGCAGTAATTTCTAAAAATTTCCTCACTAGGCGATTTCTCCCTTGAGCTTTGGCGGCATAAAGTGCTTCATCTGTAATATCAATTAGTTGGTTTGGGGCTAAATTTAATTGCGGAATTACGCAAGAAACCCCCATACTCAACGTGACAAATTCACAGGCAGAAGATTGGCTATGAACTATTTGCAATTTTTTGATGTTTTGCTGCACTAATTCAGCTACATGAATTGCGCCTTCAATACAGGTGTTAGGTAAAATAATGGCAAATTCTTCTCCCCCATAACGCGCTACTAAATCCGCTGGACGTTTTAAGGTATCGCTAATTGTTTGTGCTATTTGTTTTAAACAACTATCTCCGGCTAAATGTCCGTAGGTATCATTATAGAGTTTAAAAAAATCAACATCACAAAGAATAAAAG
>JBAVZX010000414.1:0-2099 GCA_049589015.1 Phormidium sp.
GGATACTCTGACTATTCCTCGGCTCAGACTTTCCCGAAAAAACTACTTGGTTGCGGCTGAAAAATTCCACGATTGGTTAATTCATCCCTTTGAACCCGATTTAGCAAATAGTGGCATAAAAACTTTAGTATTTGTATTAGATGGTTCCTTAAGAAATATCCCGATCGCAGGTATTTATGATGGAGAAAAGTATTTAGTCCAGAAATATGCTGTAGCTATCGCACCAGGATTGCAATTAGTAGATGCAAAACCTTTACAACGTACTGATATTAGAGTACTAACAGCGGGTTTAAGCGAAGCACGTCAAGGATTTGCACCACTGCCTAATGTAATCACAGAATTAAGTAATATTGCCCAAAAAATTAGTACTGAAAAGCTAATAAATCAATCTTTTACTGCATCTAATTTTCAAGTTAAAGTGCAAACTGATACATTTCCAATTATTCATTTAGCAACTCATGGTCGATTTAGTTCTAAAGCGGCTGATACTTTCATTTTGACTTGGGATACCAAGATTAATGCCAAGGAATTAGACATACTTTTACGTAGCGATCGGAGAATTACTAACCCAATAGAATTACTAGTTTTTAGTGCTTGTCAAACCGCTGCTGGAGATAATCGAGCAACTTTAGGATTGACGGGAATTGCTGTGCGGGCTGGGGCGCGAAGTACTGTAGCAACTTTGTGGAGTGTTGATGATGAAGCAACTGCTTTATTGATGACAACTTTTTACAAAGAGTTAAATAATAGCCAACTTACAAAAGCAGAAGCTTTACGTCGCGCTCAACAGTTAGTTTTACAGGAAAGCCAATTTTCTCATCCTTATTATTGGTCTGCTTTTGTTTTAGTTGGAAATTGGTTATGAGTAGCCAAGAAAAAAGAAAAATTTTCCGTAAGGAATCACTGAATTATTTATCTACACCAGAACGTTTAGATGAACTAATAAAAGTTATTAGCCCTCAAGATTGGATTCCTTTGATGGCATTAGGTGGATTAGTATTAGTTGGATTAGTTTGGAGTGTTTTTGGAAGAATTCCGATTACGGTTGCTGGTCAAGGGGTTTTATTGCGATCGCGTCAAGTAATAGAATTACAATCACCAATTTCAGGACAATTGCAAGACTTAAAAGTGAAAGTGGGTGATTGTATTCAAAACTCTTCAGGAATTATTGCAACTATTGAGCCTCTAGAATTAAAGCAAAAACGACAATTAGAAATTCAGAAATTAGCGGAATTACAAAAGCAAGATCGGGAGGTGAGTGCGATCGTATTACAAAGAATTCAACTGGAAAAAGTAGCATTACAGCAACAACAAGCTAGCTTAAAGCAGCGTTTGCAAGATGCTCAATCTCTCACGCCATTGCTGAAAAATCAAAGTAGTAGTTCTATTGCTAAACAGCGAGAAAGCTTACAACAACGTTTGCAAAACTTAGAATCTTTAACCCCTGTTCTTCGCAGTAAAAGAAGCGGCGCAATTCAACAGAAACGAGAAAGTTTACAACAACGTATGCGAGATGCTCAAGCCCAAGCTCCAGTGCTGAAAGAAAGGCTACAAATTCGGCAAGAATTAGCACAACAGGGAGCAATTCCCAAGGATCAAGTATTAGAAGCAGAACGACAATACAGAGATAGTTTGCAAAATGTTGCAGAAGTTCAAGCTCAATTAAAGCAATTAGATGTTGATGAAACTCAAGCAGAACAAGCTTACTTGGAAAACTTGAATTCCATTGGCGAAATTCAATCACAGTTAAAAAAGCTGGAACTTGACAAAACGGAAGCTGAACAAAGATATGTCGATAATTTGAATAAAATCTCCGAAATTGAAACCCAGTTAAAAGAGTTAGATACTAAAGAAAAAACCCTAGAGCAACAAAATTTAGATACTGCGAATAACCGAAAAAATCAAATTCTGGAAGTTGGTAATCAAATTAAAGCTATTGAACAGCAAATTCAAGTAAATAGTGTCATTAAAAGCCCTTATGAGGGATGTATTCTTGAACTTACTGTTACTAGTGGTCAAGTTGTGAGTCCGGGGAGTCGTATTGGTTCAATTCAAATTCAAAAATCTGCTCAACCACTATTAGCTGTAACCTATTTTGC
>JBAVZX010000415.1:0-6511 GCA_049589015.1 Phormidium sp.
GCACTTTATTCTCCACAACCAAACTATCCCTTTCATACATAATCATTGTAATTGGTGGACCAACAGAAATATTTGATTTCATAGTTGAGTCGATCGAAAGTAACGCACATTTCGCGCAAGCTTCCAAAGGAGTATGAAAATTAAGAGTCCGGTCTAAAATTGGTTTACCGTACTTAGTTTCTCCTATTTGTAAAAAAGGCGTTTCGGGAGTAGCTTGAATAAAGTTACCCTGGCTATAGATATGATAAAGTTCCATATTTTCGCCTTTAATTTGACCACCCAAAAGAAAGCTACATTTGTAATCAATATTATCTTTTTGTAACCAACTACGGTCTTGTTCTTGAATTTGCCGAATTTTGTTGCCTATATAACGAGCAACTTCATACATAGTTGGCAAAGAGCGAATATTTGATTCTTCCTGAGCTTTTAAATCTTTACGAATCAAAGTAATTACACCTTGAGTAAATGACAGATTACCAGAATTACATAGTAAAATTGTCCTTTCTCTAGGCTGGGAAAAATCAAAAATTTTCTGGTAAGTGGAAATGTAGTCAACTCCTGCATTAGTACGAGAGTCAGCAGCCATAACTAACCCGTACTTGGTAATGATGCCAAGGCAATAAGTCATGAAATTCTGTCAATAAACAACTGAGCAATTTAAAATTTAATGGGGAGGAAACGAACAGAAATCCAGCTTAGTAATTTTCCGAATCAGATTCTAAATTATTACTGTTAGCTGAAACCACATCAGGCAAATTACGTTTAAACAAATAAAGCCAAGCCAAACCAGCAGAACCTAGAATAATTCCGCCTAAACTAACTACTTGCGCTATTCGTAATGGCCCTAACATTAGACTATCAGTTCGTAGCCCTTCAATCCAAAACCGACCCATACTATAAAATATCAGGTAACTTAAAAATAGAGTCCCAACTTTTAAACGTGACTTTCCTGAGAAATCTCGAAAAAACAAAAACATCAAAATCCCAAAAACCATTAAATTCCAGAGAGATTCATAAAGAAAAGTAGGATGAAAGTACTCAAAATTGACGTAATCTGGAGGACGTTGTGCTAAAGGAATATATAACTTCCAAGGTAAATCAGTTGGCGCACCAAAAGCTTCAGAATTAAAGAAATTTCCCCATCTGCCAATTGCTTGACCAAGAATTAAAGAAGGAGCGACAATATCTGCTAATTGCCAGAAAGGAACTTGACGAACTCGCGCAAAAATTAAAGCGGCGATTAATCCCCCTAAAATCGCACCGTGAATGGCAATTCCACCTTTCCAAATAGCAAAGATATCTCCTGGATTTTCAGCATATTCTTGCCACTGAAATAACACATAATAAATTCTAGCGCTAGGAATTGCCGCAAATACTAACCAAATTGCTAAATCAGCAATAAGTTCTGGGTTGAGGTGACGACGTTTGGCTAAGTAACCGGAAAGTGCGACTCCCATCAAAACTGCTGAAGCAATTAATACACCATACCAGCGTAAAGTCAATGGCCCTATTTTAAAGATTATTGGGCCTGGAGAAGCAAATTCAAATGCCAAGGGGAAAATTGGAACATCCAGTAGCCAAGAAGTTATGGTCATAAGTTTGCGTCAGAAACAATTAAACTCAGAATTGACATCAGCTGTGTGACTCCAACTGCGAAATAGATTTTAGATTGCTTTGGTAAAAATTGAAATTATATCCGAAGTTTTATCTTTAAACATTCGTTGTAAGCGCTTTAGTGGTTTTCCAACTGAAGTGGGAACAACGAGCTTTTTTCTAACTGTTGAACTATACATTGAGCGATGCGACAGGATGCACCTGGTTTACCCATACGGCGAGGGCCGTTAGCGGCTATTAATTGAAGACGATCGGGATTTTTGAGTAAATATTTTAAGGTTTGGGCGACTTGGCTGGGTTGTTTTACTAATAATATAGAAGGGCCGAGTAGACGGCTTTGGGCTTCGGCGAAGGCGTATGTAAATTGTGGGCCTTTACCGGGAATTGTAATTGCAGGTTTGCCCAAACCAACAAATTGTTCCGTCGCAGTTCCCGCCATTGCGATCGCAAAATCAGCAGCTTGCAAACAATCATTAAAAGCTTTCTGCGTCAAAATTAACTGATTTTTTCCTTGACTAAACACTAATGCTGTTGAATCTTGAATTGGCAATTGGGCTGGCAAAAATTGAGCAGATCTCAATCGCCAGCCTTGAGTTTCCAAGGTTTCTTTTAATGGGTCTAAACTTAAACTAGGAGCGACCGCCCCCAGAAACAACACCGCCCGATCGCGAAAAGTATCCCTAACACCCGCCACAGCTGAAATAATTTGCTGCCAATTTTTGTAAGCTTCAGGAGTGCGAGAACCTGGGAGAAGACAAACAGTAAGCGATCGACCTTGCCAATTTTCCATCTCCCGCACTGAAGACACCGACTGCGGAGTTAAAGATTCTAAATCATCCATCATTGGGTTTCCCATATCAAAAGCCGGGATCGACCATTGCTGTAAAACTTGAGTCGTTAAACTATCTCTAGGAAACACCGCCTTACACCTGGGATGACTCATAAACCAACGTTCCCAAGGCAAATAAACCGACCCTGACCAACCTGACCAACGCCGTTTAAAATTGCCTGTAGAGACATTGCATACAACCTCTCTACAGTCATCCCGCAAATAATATTCCGATTTCGCCGTACCGACAAAAACATAAGGAGCACCACTGAACCAAGCAAAAAACAGCGGCACAATATCACCAACGGCGATAATTGCCCCTCCTTGTTGAGCAAAAGCTTGCACCGCTTGGAATTGCTGCCACAGCAGTTCCAATAAACCACCCTGAATATCGCGCCACAACTGTCGCCAGTCCATATAAACAAAGCCACCAGAGGGCATTTTTTGCGTCGGTGCAATAATCGGAATTCCCCGTTCTATATAAGCTTGTCCCTCACCAACAATTGGCAAAGCTGCTATTTTCGGGGAAGAGGGAAGTTGTTCTAATTTTTGGCAGATTCGCACTGCGATCGCATCTTCCCCATGACCATTACTCAAACAAAGTAATTTCATCAAAACCCCTTCCAGCACCCTATTAATTATTTCATAAAAAAGCTTTTGCTCAGAGAAGGAAACAGGGAAAACCAGAAGACAGAAAAACATTTTGAGTTTTCAGTTTTAAGTTTTCTCATCTCCCGATCTCCTTGTCCCCTGATCTCCCGATCTCCTTGTCCCTAAATCTTCTTCGGCGGAATAGGAGAAGACCGAGATGAAGAGGAAGGCAGAGGAGGAGGTTGTAGTTGTTGTCTACCATTACGAACAATCCGCAACATTTCGCTAATATTCTGTTCAATGTTAGACAGAACTTGGTCAGCATAGTCATCTGCACCATTTTGAATTGCTTCGGCTTCTGCGATCGCTCTAGCACGCACCTCCTGTAACTCCTCTTGCGCCTGTCGGTACATACTTTCAATTTCAGCCAAAGTTTGCTCCTGTGCTGATTGACATTCCTGCTGCACAGTTTGCCAGAGTTGTTGCGCCTCTGATTTTGCCTGTCTCACAACACTGTTTTCTTCCAAAATTTGGGCAGCACGTTGCTCCGCAGCTTCCACAATTTGTTGCGCGTACTGCTCCGCCGCCAAAATAATTTCATCTTTATGACGGACAATAGTTTCCGCTTCCGCAAAAGCTGCTGGCAAATTCAGCCGCACCAAATCTAATTGTTCTAGCAACTGTTCCTCATCCACCAAAGTGCGTCGAGACATGGGAATGCGCGGACTATCGAGAATCATCTCCTCTAGGCGATTGAGTTCTCGCTGAATGTCTACACCTGTTGCTCCCTGATGGTTTAACTCATCTTCGGTGTTGGGTTCGTCACTGTCGGGGTCGATTCTTGAGGTATCTTGGCGTAACATTTTTTGTATATATCAATAGCAACGTGCTTAGGGACAAGATGATCCACTGAGCCACCAAATCTTGCTATCTCTTTTACCACGCTACTGCTTAAAAAGCCATATTCCGTCGAGGTTGCCAAAAAAACCGTCTCAATTTCTTCTAAAAGAGTCTTGTTGGTGTGAGCCATCTGTAACTCCTTTTCAAAATCAGAAAGCACCCGCAAACCTCGGATAATAACGCTAGCTCCTCGCATTTGAGCATAATTTACAGTTAGACCATCAAAGCAGTCTACTTCCACATTAGAAATGTGGTTAGTAGATTGCCGAATTAAGTCGATTCGCTCTTGCATGGTAAACAGAGGTGATTTGCTAGGATTTTGCAGCACAGCTACTATGACTCGCTCAAACAGCTTACTGCCTCTGGAAATCACATCCAGGTGACCAAGGGTAATTGGATCGAAGCTGCCAGGATAAATTGCAATCACGAAAAAAAGGGTTTCAGAATTACTCACCGAGATTATAAGCCAGTCTGGGGTAACAGAGTTGTTCTTTAAGTGAACAAAATTCGCCAACCCCTTTTTTCCCTTCCAGCTGTGTTCACTCCTCTGGCAATGAGCCGAAAATAATTTGTAATTTCCTTTGGCAATTTAGCTGAGTCATTAGCCGAATGTCGAGTTATTCCAACCCCACATTGCACCTTTAGCATCGGCAAATTCTATGTAGATGCGATTAGCTGGTACACCCAGCGTTTGATTAATCTGTTGACAAAAGTCCTGGCTCATGGATTTAGTTTGTGCTGGACTCATGTTACCAATACTTTTGATTTCAATATAACAAACTGGGTCTGTGGTGCCAGCAAAAGTCATGGCGACATCTGGTTCAAATGCCGTCATTACATAAGATTCCGGTTTTCCTAAGTGTTTGGCTAATCCAGAGGAGAGGGTTTTGAGCAGGGATTCTACTTTGGTTTTCTCTGGTGCTGTTATAGAGGTTTGGACTTTAATTAAAGGCATAAGTTAAATCTCTAACAGGGCTATTTGAGCGATCGAACAAACTAAAATCTTACTATTAAAATTGGACTCTACCATCTATTCCTTTTTTGCCAAAGGAACAAATGATAGAGTCAGCAAGAATTAATAAATTTTTCTAACCACCGTATTGCCAACCAGTGCTTTCCAGGAACAGAGGTTCTCCCTCTCGATGCACACCTGCACCAATCACTTCACCCACATAAACGGTGTGATCTCCTTGTTCCACCGCACCGACGACTTTACACTCTACATAACCCAAAGCTTCGGAAATAATCGGACAACCAGTTTCTTGTCCGAGATAAAATTCCACATCTTCAAATTTATCGCCCACTCGCCTCTGGGGTTTAAAAAATTTCTGCGCTAAGTCTTTTTGTCCAGTTTCCAAAACGCTGAGGGTAAACACGCCGCTAGCCTTGATCATGGCGTGAGATTTAGAATCCTGCTTGACGCAGTTTACTACCAATGGCGGCACAAAGGAAGCTTGCATTACCCAGCTAGCAGTGAAACCGTTAACTTCTTCGCCATCTTTAACGCCGCAAATGTAGATTCCATGAGGAATCATCCGCAGTACCGTTTTTTTTGCCTGTTCGTCTAACAAGGGTTTCACCTCTGATTAATTCTACAAGGCTTAGTTTATCAAGCTTTTTCTCTCTCAGCCTCTTCCTTTATTGATAAATCTACAATTACCTAAATCAAAAGTAGAGACGTTACATGAAACGTCTCTACTTTTGTAGTCTCTACTTCTGTAGATTTAACTGAGCATAAACAATCAGCAATTCTTCTAGCCTTAGTATTTTCTCATACTAACGGGAACACAGGAACCACTGCTACAATTTGTTACTCTTAATTCACTACGCCGCCCTACTGGTTGAATGCGAAATGTGTCAGCATTATAGTTAGGAACTGGTCTTCTGCTTCCAGGGTAAGTTGGTCTGCTACCCTGTAAAACAAAACCATTTTGTGTTGGTGTCAGTGTCATTCTTTGTTCCGCAGCGATTAAATTTCCATTAGGCATTCTGGCATTCACTCTCATTCTGCCGAAATTACCATTCATGGAAAGTCTAGCTTGATGATTAATGCCGCTTAAACGCCACCGTAACACCCAATTCCCATCAAGGGCAACGTTAGGATTAACGCTGCGAATGCTGGGTTGTTCAGTTGGTTGTTGGATGCTGCGTTGTATTTCGGGTTGTTGTGCGATCGCGCTTTCTTTGCCAATTGTACTACCAATTGCTAAAGAACTAGCTGCCAAACCTACCAAAGTCAAAGCTGCAAATTTTTTCATAACTTACTCCAGTTTTTTAGAAGTTAATGTTTGGATTTGTTTGTAAATCTTTCTCAGATTTCCTCTGAATATGTTTATCTTAAGTTTCTGAAATAAGTTGCGTCAGTACCCGATCGGGGTACTTTATTTTTAGAGAATAGTAGGCGAATTCTACTTAATTTAATTAGCTAAATAAAATGTAGAGACGTTGCCTGAAACCTCTCTACATCTGGATAATAAATTTTATTCAAGACAAAGAATCAGCAATCTTTCTAGCCTTAAATTTTCCTCATACTAACGGGAACACAGGTACCACTGCTACAATTTGTCACTCTTAATT
>JBAVZX010000416.1:0-7104 GCA_049589015.1 Phormidium sp.
CTTCTAAATTAGCGCCAGTTAAATCAGCATATCTTAAATCAGCACAACTGAGATCGGCATTATACAAATCTGCGCCTTGTAAATTAGCCCCCGACAAATCCGCGCCTTGTAAGTTAGCATAACGCAAACTAGCTCTAGAGAGATTGGCTTTCTGTAAATTAGCCTTAGACAAATCAGCTTGATTGAGTTTAGCATCACTTAATTGGGCCGCTGGCATTTGTGCTTGACAAAGATTAGCTTGACTTAAGTTAGCATAAGGTAAATAAACCTCTTGAAGATTGCTTTGATTGAGATTAATATCCAATAAATTTGCTTCAAACAAATCAGCTTGAATTAAATTAATTTGCGAAAAATCCCTTTTACCATTAGCGTATTGAGTTAGTAATTCTTCCGCGCTTAAATGCTGCATTTTGGTTTTAATACTGTCACTACACCACTAAGTTGATGAATTTAGGAAATTGTTAAGTATTTATGCTTAAACAAGCTTTCAATTTAAGCTATTGTAAAGAAATTTATAGTTTTTCTAATATTTTTTTTAGATTTGGATGCACCGCCGAAGACGAAAGCGTGATAATTTCGTTATTTCCCACTCGTAAGCATTCCAAGTCCAAAGGGAAGAGAATTGCTGCGTGGTTTGTTTCGTGCTGGTAACGGTAGAATGATTAATGCCGATGTGAATGACAGCGCTAATATTGTTAGAAAAGCATTTCCCAACGCATTTGCCGAGGGAATACAGGGCCTGGTAGTACGTCCAGTGAGGGTAGCACCTTACAAACGATTGTCTCAGACAAGTGAGATATTTGTCTATAAAATCTTTAACTATGACCACAGCAAAAATTTCGATCGCTCAGCATTACCACGAGCGAACCAAATATGACCCTAAAACTATAGCTACCAAGAGTCAGGGGTTAGATTGGTCACGCCAGCCAGCCCCTTTCAAAGAATATAGACTTGGTACCTCTTTTGACTTGAAGCCCTATCTTACAGAAAAACCAGAAACAATTGCCAACTCTCCAGAAGATCATTGGTGGAGACGGTTATCGCGCTTGCTATTTTGCAGTTATGGCTTAACCGCTAAAATGTTGACAATGATGGGAGAGCCAGTATATTTAAGAGCGGCTCCTTCGGCAGGTGGCTTGTATCCAGCGGAAGTTTACTTAATTTCCCGTGGCACACCTTTGTTACCCGCAGGATTGTATAATTATCAGCCAAAAACTCATTCATTAATTCAGTTTTGGTCAAAGCAAGTTTGGACAGAATTGCAAACAGCTTGCTTTTGGCATCCAGTTTTAAATGATACGCAATTAGCGATCGTCACCACCGCAATTTTCCATCGTTCTGCTTGGCGATATCAAGACCGAGCTTACCGCAGAATTTATTTAGACACAGGACATTTATTAGGTAACATTGAATTAGCTGGCACACTCACTGATTACCGCCCCCATTTAATTGGTGGATTTAATGATCGCGCACTCAACGAACTACTTTACATTGACTCCGAAGAAGAAGGAATAACTACCGTAATTCCTTTAGCCGATTTACTAGATCCGCAACAAAACCTACCTCTAGCAACAACAGCATTACCATCTGGAATTGATACAAATTATCCCCGCATTCCTGATGGAGAACTACTTCAATACTTCCATCAAGCGACAGAAATCTCTGCGGAACCGGAAAAAATAGAAGTTACTAACCAGCCATCCTTAGAAGATAAATATAATTTTCCTTTCTGCCTAAAAGTTAGTACAGTTACAGAACCAATAGACTGGGGAGAAAATCAAGAATTACTAGAAAATACGATGTTGCGGCGACGTTCTACCCGTGCTTATAACGGAGCTAACTTAACATTAAACGAACTCAAAGCTTTACTCGATTTTACTTATCAACCCCAACATTACATTAGCCAAAATTTAGACCGATCGCCTGATTATTTTGACTTAAGTTTAATCGAAACTTTTATTGCCGTATCTGGTGTAGATGGGCTAGAAGAAGGTTGTTATTATTACGCTCCTAAAGCCCAAGAATTACGGCAAATTCGCTTTAAGAACTTCCGACGTGAGTTATATTACCTGTGTTTACAACAGGAATTAGGCAGAGATGCCGCCGCAGTACTTTTCCACACGGCTGATTTAAAAACCGCAGTGGCAAAATATGGCGATCGCGTCTACCGTTACCTACACATAGATGCTGGACATTTAGGGCAAAAACTCAACCTAGCCGCAATTCGCCTCAACTTAGGTGTTAGCGGCATTGGCGGCTTCTTCGACGATCAAGTAAACGAAGTTCTGGGCATTCCCGCCGATGAAGCAGTTTTGTATATCACTACGTTAGGTCGCCCCAGATAAAGGCGCACAGGCGGGTGCGCCCCTACTTATTATCGAACGATCGGCAATATGTCAACAGGAAATTTGCTTAGATTGGTTGAAGTGAGATAATGGAAGTATCTAGTTAAAGAAGTGGTAAATTTTTACTTGAAAAGAGTAATGTTACCCTAGATACACGACCTTTTAGCTTGTAAATGCCTGAACTAAACAATTTAGGTAACAATGTATGACTACAGTTCTAGTTGTAGAAGACAATAAAGCTCAACAGGAAATGATCTCTGGCGTTCTCAAAGAAATGGGGCTGAAAGTAAGAGTGGCTAGTGATGGTGTCGAAGCACTGGAACAAATTGACGGAAATCCACCTGATTTAGTGGTGTTAGATATCATCATGCCCCGAATGAATGGTTATGAGGTTTGCCGTCGGCTCAAAAGTGATACGAAAACGCAGAATTTAGTGGTGGTGATGTGTTCGGCGAAGAAGGAGGAGTTCGATCGCTATTGGGGAATGAAACAAGGTGCAGATGCCTACATTGCTAAACCTTTCCATCCGCAAGAGTTGGTAGGAACAGTAAAACAATTGTTACGGGCTTCTTAATTTGGTAGTTGGTGATTATTTACCAATACAAAAGCGGCTGAAAATGCGATCGAGTATTGATTCTGTTACTTCCTCGCCAGTGATTTCTCCTAATGCTTGAATTGCACCGCGCAAGTCAATTGTCCAAAAGTCTAAGGGTAATTGTTCCGTAATAGTAGTTAAGACTTGTTCTAAGGAAATTTTTGCTTTTGTCAGGGCGGCTGCTTGTCTTTGGTTAACTGCTAAATCTAAATCGGCGGCTTGTACTTTACCAGCCTGAATTACTGCTAAAATCGCTGTTTCTAATTCTTCAATTCCTTGGTTAAGTGCGGCGGCAGTATCAACTTGAAATTGAAACTGGGGAATTTCAGCTAAGAGCTTTAGTTTTTGATTTTCTGTTATTAAATCGATTTTATTAATCACTAAAATTACTGGACGGCTTTTAACTTTTTGGTAAATTTCTGCTTCTGCTTCTGTCCAACCAATTTGAGCGTCAATTGTGAGTAAAATTAAGTCAGCGGCTTCGGCTGCACGGCGCGATCGCTCAACCCCAATTTTCTCAACCAAATCGCTAGTTTCCCGAATTCCCGCAGTGTCTAAAACTTGTACCGGAATTCCCCCCACAACTAACTGAGATTCCACAACGTCTCTAGTAGTTCCCGGTAGTTCGGTGACGATCGCGCGATCGCTACGACTCCAAGCATTTAATAAACTCGATTTTCCCACATTTGGACGACCGACAATTGCTACTTTAATCCCAGTTCGCAACAATTCTCCGCGATCGGCAGTTGCTAAAATTTGTTGCACTTTCGCGGTAACTTCGGCAATTTGTGCTGCAATATTCTCCTCATTTAATGGTGGTAAATCTTCCTCAAAATCAATTCTGGCTTCAATTTCTGCCAAAATATCTAAACAAGTAATTCGTAATTGATGAATCGGTTCTCTTAACTTTCCTTGTAACCCCGCTAAAGCCGTTTGTGCAGCTTGCGGCGACTTTGCACCAACTAAATCTGCAATACTTTCCGCTTGGGTTAAATCAATTCTGCCATTCAAAAAAGCTCTTAAGGTAAATTCTCCCGGTTGCGCTAATCTTGCACCTTGTTCAATACACAATTGTAAGACTTGTTGTACTGCCATAATTCCCCCGTGACAGTGGAATTCGACAACATCTTCTCGCGTAAAAGAACGAGGCGCTTGCATAATTAAAAGCAACGCTTCATCAATTAATTCTTGTGTTTGGGGATGGCGAATATAACCGTAAAGAATCCGATGAGTTTCCCATTTTTGTTTACCGGGTGCATGAAAAAGTTGTTGCGCGATCGCGATCGCTTCCATTCCCGAAACTCGCACAATTCCCACACTACCTTGTTGGGGAACAATCGCTGTCGCAATAGCTGCGATCGTTCCACTCGTTGCTAATGTCTGTGACATCACCTTTGTTTTTTGCCTTTGGCACTATTAGCGATTTCTTCCCTCACTAGCATTAAATCGTACAACTCGCCAAGAGTATAAGTCTTTCCTGTATTGGGATTTTCCGGTTCTAAAGCTACCCGTAACGTTTCTAGGGTATCAGCTTGAATTTTCGTCACAAATCCGTTTTCAATGCCATTAGCCGTACTAGCAGGTAAGCCACAAAAAGCCTGTAAATCTTGCAAACTCCAGCCTTTTGCTTCTCTAGCACTGCGAAGGATTTCCCCCACACGCACCACTCCTTCAGAGTTGAATCGATATCTACCTAAAGTTTGCGCCACTTGACTTTTGCCCACAGTTAATCGCCGCAAAATTACATCATTTATAAAGATTATAAATTGCTAAAGCTAGATCAATCAAATAGACTTTTCCCTTTCTAATCTATCTAATAAATCCTCAGCAATATCACACCATCGCTGACGATATTTCGTATCTTCAGGTTTTTCAGTTAAAGCACGTCCTTTTAGTTGGGGATATTTGGCGTAAAATAGGCGATCGACCTGCGGATAAAAATTTCTCACACCTAAAACCTTACTGCGACGCATAATTTCCGTTTGACGATCCAATTCAGCTTTAGTTAAAGTAGCAGAATTAGGCAAATTAGGTAACTTCGGAAAAGATAATTTTGTCGGCAATTTTAACAACTCAGCTTGAGCCAAATTCCAAGCGCCAACTCCTACCACCACAATTGCACCTACTTTCAAACTGTTGACTAAAAATTTTACTCCAAAAAGCTTTTTACCAGGTAATTTAACAATAGTTTTGCCTACATTAGCAATAACTTGAGTAACATTAGTTTTCCAACTACGACGACCAACAAAATTAAGAGTTTGCATCTGAGAGATATTGGAATTACCAACATTAACAGGTTGAGGATTAGGATTAGCAATAGGTTGAGGATTAGGATTATTAACAGTTGGTAAAAGCTGCAAAACTTCTCTAGCTGACTGATAGCGATCGCTAGAACGATAAGCCAAACACTTATCTAAAATTCTCCCCAACTCTGGACTCAAACTTATCTGTTGTCGCCAGCACCAAACCGCCTTAGAATTATCATAAAATTCCTTGGGTTGTTTCCCCGAAACTAACACCAAAACCGTCACCGCCAAAGCATACAAATCACTGCTAGGAAAAGCTTTTCCCTGCCGAATTTGTTCCGGTGGTGCGTAACCTTCCTTACCCAACAAAGTTACCAAAGGTTGTCCAGTCGCCTTAGAAACCGCAGTTGTCGCCGCTTGTTTCACCCCGCCAAAATCAATTAAAACAGGCATTTTATCCGCAGTACGCAGCATCAAATTTTCCGGCGAAATATCCCGATGTACCACACCTTGAGAGTGAATATATTCTAAAACTGGCAAAATTTGCCGCAACAACTCCACTACTTCCGCCTCACTCAAACAACGCTGTTTTAAAAGTTGCGCGTAACTCTCACCTTCGATATAATCTTGAACTAAGAATAGCGATCGTTTGCCGTTTAAGTGCGATCGCAGAAACTCCCGAAAATTCGGAATTTGAGAATGTTGTAACTTATAGAGAACACTTGCTTCCCGTTCAAATAACTCTTCAGCTTTTTGTAACTCCTTACCGCCTTTAATTTGGGGAGCAAATTCCTTCAAAACACAAAGTTCTTGATAACGGTTAATATCCCTCGCTAAGTAAGTACGTCCAAAGCCGCCTTGTCCCAACTCGCGGACAATTTCATAGCGATTTTCCAGCTTTGAGCCAACAGTCAGAGGTGAAGAGTTAGACATTCTTACGAATCAAGAAACACAACAGGGAAGTTTCAGAGATTTTAACTCATCAAGTGCTAAAAAACACCAGATTGTCAAGCAATTTTCTCTCCACCTTTTAACATTAGTTGAGATATGGCTGCAAAAGCATCGATCCAAGCTTGCTTTACCTCTGCTGTCCAATTTTCTCCCAAGTACAATTCAAAAGTTTTCAACAAAGTAGCACAGAAATCAGGATAATATTCTTTCAATGCTCCATATTGTACATGACGCTCACCCAGTTGCTTTAAAGCATCATTTACCGTTTCCGTATCCCGAATATTCTCTATAGTTAACATTAAAGCGCGAACTAGGTGCTTGCGTTGTTCCAACATATTTGTCCGTGCAAACAAAGGTTGAAGGTGGGGATAATCGTGAAACAGATTTTCATAGAAACTGATGGCGAACTCATCAGTGTTTTCTTTAATCTGCTGGAAAGTTTCTTCTAAAACTTCTACTTGCAAAGCCATTGTTGCTCCTACTTGTCAATTAGCTAAAAAATGGCTGGTATTTTTTCATCATAATCCCTAATTTTGCCAGATTGCATCTATTATCCAAGGTTATGTTTGCAGTTTAACCATTTGCTGAGAATGATGCCAATCATAAGTTTATGTATTACAATTTGTAAAAGAAATTTTCATTGCATCACAGACTTGTATCGTGGTTGATGAGAAATAGGATTCAAGGAAGGAGAACATGGAAGCTACAACAATAAACTGTGCGGAAGCCTGCGTTAATGGCTGTGTTTTGGGTGACAAATGTCCCAATAAGGAATATGTCGCTTCTGCATCCAAGTTTATCAACGAAGTCTCGTTAGATAAAATGCACGAAATAGCCGAAGCTGCTTTAAGAAAAAAAATGTCTCAACCACCCCAATGGGTAATTCCCGATTTTCCCGAATCCAAATAGTTGACAATTTTTGGCGATCGCATTTTACCATTTTACATTTTGATGAGGAGTTTGGGGG
>JBAVZX010000417.1:0-6965 GCA_049589015.1 Phormidium sp.
GAGTGGACTTGTCCGGTATGCAATACTTGGCACGACAGAGATGAGAACGCCGCGAAAAATATTCGGTCAGAAGGTATCAGAATCCTGTCAACAAATACGGTGGGGCACACCGTATTTCAAGCTTGTGGAGAAGGTGTAAGACTCTTTGGTACTAGTAGCAATACTAATACTAAAAAGCAGCGTTCTGTGAAACAAGAATCTCCCGTTACAGCGTAGCTTAACGGGAGAGTGTCAATATTAACAACGGGCAACACCTTCGAGGCGTGCTGCTTGTTGAACGGCACTGGCAACGGCGGTGGCAACTCGTTTGTCAAATACAGAAGGGATCACTTGTTCGGCGCTGAGTTCAGTGGGACTGACTAGGGAAGCAATGGCATAAGCTGCTTCTAAATACATGGTGGTGGTGATGGTGGTGGCGCGACAATCTAAGGCACCACGAAATACACCTGGAAAGGCTAAGACGTTGTTAATTTGGTTTGGGTAGTCGCTGCGACCTGTGGCGATGACGGCGACATCTGAGATGATGTATTCTGGCTGAATTTCAGGAATGGGATTAGCCATTGCAAAAACTATTGGGTCTTTTGCCATTGATTTGACCATTTCTGGGGTGAGGACTCCAGGGACGCTAACGCCGAGGAAAATGTCTGCGCCTTGGAGGGCTCCGGCGAGGGAACCTTGGGCTTTGACGGCAAATTCGCGTTTTTCTTCGTTGAGGTCGGTGCGACTTTGGGAGATGATGCCTTTAGAGTCACACATCCAGATGGTTTCTGCACCTGCTTTTTTGAGTAGGCGGGCAATGGCGATACCTGCTGCACCTGCACCGTTAATGACAATGCGAACTTCTGAGAGGGATTTTTTGACTAGTTTGAGGGCGTTAATTAAGGCTGCTAAACTAACGATCGCAGTTCCATGCTGATCGTCATGAAATACAGGAATGTCTAACTCTTGTCGCAGTCGCCTTTCAATTTCAAAACAACGGGGTGCGGCAATGTCTTCTAGGTTAATGCCGCCAAAGACTGGGGCGATATTTTTCACGGTGTTAACAATTTCGTCCGGGTCTTGGGTGGCGAGGCAAATGGGGAAGGCATCAATGCCTGCAAATTCTTTGAATAACATGGCTTTGCCTTCCATGACTGGTAATGCACCAGCAGGGCCTAAGTTGCCTAATCCTAAGACGGCGCTACCATCGGTGACGATCGCTACTGTGTTTTGTTTTATGGTTAAGCTGTAAAGTTTTTCTGGGTCTTGGGCAATGGCGGTGCAAATCCTACCCACACCGGGAGTATAAGCCATTGCTAGGTCAGATTGGTTTTTTAAGGGAATTTTGCTGTTAACGCTGAGTTTTCCGCCGCGATGTAGGTTAAAAGTGCGATCGTAAATTTCTAAGATTTTGATATCGGAAACTGCCTTCACTGCTTGGATAATCTCTTCGTCTTGTTCCAAGCTGGCGGCATCAACGGTAATTTCCCGAATGGAAACGTGACGTGATTGTTCGATTAAATCAATTTGTCCTAGATTACCACCAACCGATGCGATCGCTTGGGTGACGCTGGCTAACATTCCGGCGCGGTTAGGTAATTCAATGCGAATAGCCAAACTATAACTAGGATTTGGTGTAAGTTGTACCATCTTTTCTTTTGCCTCAGTTAACGTTGCTTTCTGGTAGTTTGCCCAGAATTTAATATTTTCGATTACAACGTCCTTAGATTAGAGGAAGAAAAGCTGTTTTGTTGTACTAACTCACACCAATTTAATAGTTGCAGGGTAGGGGAGCAAGAGGGCAGGCGGGCGCTAGGGGTTCCCAGGGCAAGAAAAGTGATTAACTCAAAACTCTTTCCGGGCGGGTTTTGTTGTTAAATTTTCTGCTGTGATTGCCAAGTGATCTGCTAAACTCGCCCCGACAACTCAAAACTTCCTTCTAGCCGAGGGTGTAAGCGGAACTGATTGCCCAAACTATTAAGCCGATAATTGTCCCGATAACTAGGATTGCTGAAATAGTTACAGATTTGGGGGTGTCGGCTCCCTCAAATTTCATGATGCCACGATTTAAGTCTGTCATAGCGCTATAATAGCCTCCCGTAGAGCGCTGGAAAGTTTTAGAAGAAAAAAAAGTATTACAATTGACACTCCCCAGCTATCAAGGCGTGGGGATTCTTGGGCTGAATCTTGCCTCCACTAGCAATGCTAATTTCGGTCTTACAGTTTCATAGCTAGTCCGACTACACCTTTTACAGCAAGCACTCTGATGGACTACTCCCCAAGCGTAACTTTCCGTATGCCCTACGGTAGTTTATTTCTTTTTCGTCCGAACCCGTGTGGATGTATTTTTACACCAATAATAAGTTAACTAATTGTTGCTAGCTTCGTCTATGACCTTATGTTACAAAATCCCCATAATTAAACATATCTTTAGAAAGTTTTTTGTTAGAGCTTGAGTGTTTTAGCACTAAAGTGCCAACTACGAACGGAAAATTACTGTAAGTTGGGGGAGAAAAGACCTGTGAAAGTAGCGCTGATAGTTTTGGCGGTGGTTTTTGTTTTGTTGTGTATTTTGGAAGTGGGATTACGATCGCGGTTTGGGTTTGGCAATCCGTTAATTTATGTTGCAGATGCAGAGATTGGTTATTTGCTAGGGCCAAATCAGCGAACGCGGAGATTTGGGAATCGAATTGAGATTAATGAGTATTCGATGCGGGGTGGAACGATTTCTGCGACTTGCCCGGAGTCAACTTTGCGGGTGTTGTTGTTGGGAGATTCGATCGCAAATGGTGGTTGGTGGACCGATCAAGATAAAACTTTATCGGCAATTATGGCAAGTCAGATAAAATCCACTTTTGCCCAAGATGCGTTTACAAAAGTGGAAGTTCTGAATGCTTCAGCAAATTCTTGGGGGCCGAGGAATGAGTTAGCTTATTTAAAGCGGTTTGGGACTTTTGGGGCACAGTTGGTGGTGTTGTTAATCAATACTGATGATTTGTTTGCTACTGCGCCTTCTAGTTTACAGGTGGGACGCGATCGCAATTATCCTGCCAAAAAACCCTTGTGGGCATTACAAGAAGTTTTTACTCGCTATGTTTTACCTGCACCAAATATACCAGAATTAGAAAATTTGAATCAGGAGTCTGGGGATCGTGTCGGGCTTAATTTAACAGCTATTGGGGAAATTCAAGCGATCGCGAAATCTAGCAATAGCAAATTTTTGCTGGCAATGACACCATTATTGCGAGAAGTTGGTTTCCCAGGCCCGCGTGATTACGAGATTAAAGAACGCCAACGACTTACCGAGTTCACTACCAGCAACCAAATTTTATATTTGGACTTTTTGCCTTTGTTTAACTCTGCCGAGTCAAAAGAAAGTTTATATAGGGATCATATTCACCTCAGTTATCAAGGCAATTGGCAAGTTAGCCAAACAATTACTCAATCTGTTGGACAATTATTAGAAGCTCAAATCTCAGCCATTATAGACAGGGAAGAAAAAATTGGCTGAATTTTAAACCTGTGCATGTGATTGATTCATGCGCTCTGTTTCT
Source organism: Phormidium sp. (assembly GCA_049589015.1). Classification (GTDB taxonomy): domain Bacteria; phylum Cyanobacteriota; class Cyanobacteriia; order Cyanobacteriales; family Aerosakkonemataceae; genus Floridanema. The sequence continues at coordinate 3,534 of JBAVZX010000417.1, forward strand.
CTTTGATGCCACACTTGACCATCAAGAGCCATTTGTTCAATTGAGCTTGCTAAACGCAGAGCTTTCAGAGCTTGTTCGCCGCCTACGGAAGGTTGATTGCCACCACGCACGCAATTGACAAAATGCTCCAATTCTGCATGGAGCGGTTCAATATTGCTGGTGTAAACTTTCTCAATTAGACCATCTTGCCGATAGAGTACTTGACCGTAATCAGTCATGTAGTTGGCGGTAGTTTGGCGGTGAATCAGAATTTCGTTATTGAGAAAATCAGCTTCAGTCAAGGAGTTTTTACAGTGGGCAGCAATGTGGCGGATTTTCCGGTGGGTGACTTTGCTAGCAGTCAGAGTTGCCACAATGCCGTTGCTAAAGCCTAAAGTAGCGGTTACATAATCCAAATAGCCAGAATCAGAGGCGCGACTACCACTGGCGGTTAATTTCACCACTGGTGCTGCTGCTAATTCCAGCAAGAGGTCTATGTCATGGATCATTAAATCCAGGACGACAGAGACATCGTTAGCTCGGTCTGAGTAGGGACTCATGCGGTGTGCTTCTAGTGCCAGCAATTCTTCAGTCTTCAGCACTTTGCCGAGTTCTTGGAATGCTGGGTTAAAGCGTTCAATGTGTCCGACTTGGAGAATGCGCCCGGATTCAGCGGCGGCATTCACTAGGGATTCAGCTTCGTTGATACTAGCGGCGATCGGTTTTTCAATCAAAACATGAACGCCTGATTGCAGACAGGTCATTCCGACTGAATGATGCAAGCGAGTCGGTACAGCAACACAAACAGCCTCTACATGAGGCAGCAGGTCGCGGTAATCTTCAAAAAAGCGCACGCGATACTTACTGGCAGTATCTAAGCCGCGTTCTACATTAATGTCAGCCACACCGACTAGTTCTACATCTTTGAGTAGGCTCAACACACGGGTATGATGTTGCCCCATGTTGCCCACACCGATGACCCCGATTCGCAACGGTTCTATATTTCGTTGCACATAAGCGTTTGCAAATCTCACGGAGATGCTTTCTTGCACTCTGGTATGCTCCTACACCACGCTCGGTCTTTTTACTTATAGCCGTCAAAAACCATCCAGATGGTAACATAGTGGCTCGATTGATTAAGAATTTATAAGCAGACTCAAAGTTCCTACACAGATTGAGTTGACCAAAGGGGCTTTTTATGCTGTGGGCAGAAACCGTCGGAAACAAAAGCTAGAAGAAGTAAGGGAGGGGGAAAGACCGTGAAAGCTGTGGTTTTACTATCAGGCGGTTTAGATTCGTCAACTGTGCTGTATCAAGCTCAGGCGGATGGATTTGAATGTTATGCACTTTCGTTTGATTATCAACAGCGTCATGGCCGGGAATTGACTGCGGCGCGGGATATTGCGCTGTCTGCTGGTGTTAGGGAACACCAGGTAGTGAGTTTTGATTTACGTTTGTGGGGAGGTTCGGCGCTGACGGATGATCGGATTGATTTGCCAAGTGAGCGATCGCTGACAGAGATGGGACGAAGTATTCCAATTACTTATGTTCCAGCGAGAAATACGATTTTTTTAAGTTTTGCACTGGGATATGCGGAAGCGATCGGCGCGTCTCAGGTTTACATTGGGGTGAATGCCTTAGATTATTCCGGTTATCCAGATTGCCGTCCCAATTATATCCAAGCAATGCAGGAAGTTTTTCGGTTGGGAACTAAGCAAGGTCTTGAGGGTGAATCCATTAAAATTGTTGCGCCTTTAATTGATTTGAAAAAGACAGAAATTATTCAATTGGGTAATAGTTTAGGTGTACCTTGGTCAAAAACTTGGTCTTGTTATGCTGGTGGGGAAAAAGCTTGTGGAGTTTGTGATTCTTGTCGCTTACGTTTGGCGGCTTTTCAGGAATTGGGGTTAAAGGATTCCGTAGATTATTATTAGTCTTAGCCATTAAAGAACTTCAGTTAGACGAACAGGTATTTCTTGAAATTTGTCTTGATCCTCCCGAACAATTGATGAATGCTGAAAAATTTCCTAATTAGCTGCGTATTTAATCTGAAATAATATCAGACTCAGAGTCAGAGCTTTTGCTAGAATTACTGTTTGTTGGAGTACTTTCTGTTTGATTTACAGCTTTTAATTCATTGGTATCTTGCATGAAATCTGATATTGAGTCAAGGCGACGAACACGAATTTGGTTTAACCTTGGCCCTTGAGCAGAAACAACTGTAAATTCTAGGTTTTTATAGATTAAACTTTCTCCAACATCGGGAATTTTTTGAGCTTCGTAAAGTAAAAACCCTGCTAAAGTTTGGTATTCATTAGTTAAGGGTAAATTTAAGTCTAGGAGGTCGTTAAGTTCTTCCAAATTGATTTGTGCTTGGACTAAGAAAGTTTGTTCATCTAAACTTTGGATAATTAATTCTTCGGGATTTTCTGGTTCACTAGTATCACCGATTATTTCGGCAATTAAATCATTAATTGTGACTAATCCGGCGGTACCGCCAAATTCATCAACTATCATCACCATTGGCAGGTGCGATCGCTGCATCATCGGCAACAATTCACTCAATGCTGTATATTCGGGAACGAATCTCACTGGACGAATCCAAGGTTGAATTGGTGTATTTAAATCTAGGTTTCCTTTGGCTAAAGGTTCTGCTAATTCGATAAAGTCAATAATGCCCCGAATATCATCTAAAGATTCTCCCATGACTGGGTAACGGGAGTGACCATTGGCGGCGATTTCATAAAGTAGCATTCGGAAGCTGGCGGTACTAGGAATAGCGGCAATACTGATTCGGGGAATCATTACTTCTCCGGCTGTAATATCGCCAAATTCAAAGACGTTTCTTAACAGTTCTCTTTCTTCGGCTTCTAATCCTGTTGATTCAGTGGAAGTGGTGATAATTTGTTGTAATTCTTCAGGGGTAACTGGTGGTCGCCAACCTTGTCCAGTGTAACGAATTCCGCCTAGTCTTAATAAGAAGCGAGTGGATTGATTTAAAATCCAAATAAAGGGGTTAAAAAAGCGAGCGATCGCTAAACTTGGTGGCCCTAAAAATCTGGCTAATTGTTCAGAATAAAGTAAGGCGACTGATTTAGGACACAACTCGCCTAAAACAATTTGTAAATAAGCAATCAGGAAAAAAGCTAAGGGAATGGCTAAACTATGAGATATTGTATGACTAATCGATTGAGGTAATGGGAGGTGAGTCAAAAAGCTAGCGACTAAAATCGCCATTGTATTTTCGCCAATCCAACCCAAAGCTAAACTAGAAAGGGTAATTCCTAGTTGGGTAGTTGACAGTAAGCGATCGATACTGCGTTGCAAATCTTGAACAGTTTTTGCCGGAATATCGCCTGAGTTAACTAATTGGTTGATGCGCGATCTTCGCACCGAAACCATAGAAAATTCAGCAGTAACAAAAAAAGCGTTAATTGCAATTAGCAACAACAC
>JBAVZX010000418.1:0-2035 GCA_049589015.1 Phormidium sp.
AACCATACTGGTATCGATTGTTGTTTAACTTTGCGTACATTTTCTACTTTTTGACACTTAAGGAAAAACTACCATGACAGTTAATATTTACTCAAACCTTCCCGGAGACGGTTTTGAATCTGAAGAAACCAAGCTTTACAATCTAATTAACGAATATCGTGCCCAAAACGGACTAGCGCCAGTAGCAGCATCCAAAGCACTGAGTACCGTTGCTAACCGCCACGCCCAAGATTTAGCAGAAAATATTGGTACTCTAACTCACTCTTGGAGTGATGCACCTTACGACCTTAGCAACCCTAGCACTTACTCAGCAATGTGGGCAGCACCCCAACGGTTAAACACAGGATATTTCGGTAATGGTTACGAAAATGCTTTTGGCGATACAGGGAGTTATGTCGCAACAGCAACGGATGCGCTAGAAGGTTGGAAAAACTGCCCCGACCACAATGGAGTAATCCTCAACCAAGGAATGTGGCAAAATCTGCAATGGAATGCTTTAGGCATTGGTCTTTACAAAGGATATGCCGTTTTATGGTTTGGCGAACAACCAGATTCTACAGGAACTCCTGAGCTAATTACCACTAGCAGTCCAACTTTAGACTCTAGCACTACTAATAATTCAACTTCAGTTCTTGCTAGTACTATCCCTACCAACGACCCAATTTTAGGTACCGAAGGCAATGATACTCTCATTGGTACTGAAGGCGATGACACTCTGCAAGGTTTTGGCGGCGATGACTTATTTTATGGCAGTGGGGGTAATGATGTTTTATTTGGTAATTTAGGCAGCGACAATCTCAACGGTAATTTAGGCAATGACATCCTTTACGGTGGTAAGGACGGCGATATTCTTTTGGGTGGTAAAGGTGAAGATATTTTGTATGGCAATTTAGGCAATGATGTTCTCTACGGGAATATCGGTCAAGATACACTTTATGGTGGTAAAGAAGCTGATACTCTCTACGGTGGTCAAGACAACGATATTTTATTCGGTGATTTGGATAATGACATTTTATTCGGTGATTTCGGTTTTGATATTCTAACTGGTGGCGAAGGTAGTGATATTTTTGGATTGCAACCAGATAAAGGTGTTGATGTAATTACTGATTTCACCGATGGGATTGATTTTCTGGGATTAAGTTCTGGTCTAAGTTTTGCTAATCTCTCAATTACTCAGGGTACTGGCACTGATGCCGCAAATACCCTAATTTCCAATAATGGGCAACTTTTAGCTGTTTTACAAGGAATTCAAGCTAACACTATTACCGAAGCTGATGTCCGTATCTTTTGACACTCTCAGGTCTAAAGACGCTGAGATTCTTAATTCATCGACACACCTTAAAACTGTTTGTCCTTTCGGCAATACTTAAACCAGTTACCCGTAGCATAGCTACCAAGTATCTTGTCTAACTCAAGCAACCTCAGAGGGCGTTGTCTCCTTAAGCGTTTCCGGCATTTCAGCCAGGGTTCATGTGTGCCCCACATTACCTTGAAAGATTTTGTTTTTATCGTTTCCATTCACCAACGTTTATTGGTTACTGAGCTTTCTTACAGGCGTTCGCTACCCTGATAGAACTTGTATTTCCTACTCGCTTAAGTGGCACCGTAACATCTTTCCTAGTCGAGCCAAAGAGAGTCGGGCTTAAGGTAGCGGTATTTCAACCTGTGTTCTATACTCCTAGTATAGCATAAAGTAGGGGTATGGCAAGAATCAAGAGAGAGAAGAAACTACAGATATATTTAACCGAGAAAGAGTACGATGCCCTGACTAAGCATTCGGCTCAGACGCAATTAAATATGTCAGAAGTAGTGAGGGAGTTTATTCGGAAGCTCAAGACTTACTCGCAAGATTGAATGCGGTTAAAACCGCACGAGTCGCTTATATCTCAGCCCTAAAGGGACTGAGTTTTACGCTTACCGAATTGTCTTATAAGGCTCCAGAGGCAGTACAAGGGGACAAGGGGACAAGGAGGAAAATTTTTCTCCTTGTCCCTCTGCCCAGAAGACTCAGCGACGAGAACGAGAACGTTTATCT
>JBAVZX010000419.1:0-3907 GCA_049589015.1 Phormidium sp.
CTTTAGTATCGCGACCTTTTTGATGTCCCAACATTACCACTGGACGACCTGCGATACTACCCACACCGCCCACCAAAGCGGGGTCATCGCTACCATTGCGATCGCCATGTAACTCCATCCATTCATCACTAATCGCTTGAATATAATCCAAAGTACTAGGGCGACGGGGATGACGCGCCAATTGGATCTTTTGGGCGGGAGATAAATTACTAAAAATTTCGTGACGCAGTTCTAAAGCTCGTGATTCCAGCTGGCGAATCTGATCGGTGACATCGACTCCATTTTCTGTAGCTAGCTCACGGATCTGCTCGATGCGATTTTCTAACTCAGCCAGGGGCTTTTCAAAATCTAACAGGTAAGGTTTGCGCTCAGAAGTTACCACGTTGCTCAACTACTATTAACGATAATGTGCTTTTCCGATCGTACACCTTTCTTGACAATTCTTTACCGAAAACTTTCAGGAATATCTATCAAGCTAAAAGTATTATTGAATTATTCTATTTGATAAAAAAATATGAGCTTCTCAGTATTTAACGAATCTTTTTACCTCGCCCAAAATCCTGATGTCCAAGCAGCTGTCAATGCCGGATATTTCTCCTCTGGACTTGAACATTTTCAAAAATTTGGTTTAGCGGAAAGGCGGGTTTCAATCTCACCTTTCTATGACGAACAGTTCTATTTACAGAAGCAGCCTGATGTGAACACTGCAGTTACCTCTGGGATATTTCGTTCTGGATTACAGCACTTTATTTCCGCTGGTGAAACTGAAGGTCGGCAAGCTAGTTTACTCTTTGATGAACAGTTTTATTTGCAGAGAAATATAGATGTAGCGGCAGCGGTAACATCTAGCATTTTTAGTTCAGGTTTAGCTCATTACTTACAAATAGGACAATCTGAAAATCGATCGGGAACCAATTTCAACGAATTTGGTTATATTGGACTATCTACTCTTCAAAAAGTGAATGCCGATGTAGAAGCAGCGGTAAAAGCTGGTTATTTTGGTTCGGCTTTAGAACATTACATTCAATATGGACAATTTGAAGGTCGAAGAGGTATTTTTAATGGCACAGTAGGCAACGATACTGTGACTGGTTTCGGGCAAATAGAGACACTTTATGGAGTAGACGCATTTGTTGGGGAAGAAAGAATAGCTGGTTCTCTCACTGGAGGTCAAGCTTTATATTTTGGTCGTGGAATAAATGAAATTGATGTTTTGGTTGGTGGTAATGGACAGGATACTTTTGTTTTGGGTCAATCGGTTCAAGGCAGACCTAATTTTCTAGCTTTCCCCTTTTATCGATCGAATGGAGATGCTGATTATGCCACAATTAAAAATTATGAAATTGGCAAAGATGAAATTGTGTTAGCCGGGGCAGCCAGCTATTATGATTTTGTTCAGTCTGGTGATAGTTTGAATATAATTCTCAGCCGCACCAGCATTGATTCCCAACCTTTAGCCACTCCCGATTTAATTGGCACAGTTGAGGGAGTAACATCTGTGAATCAACTTGGAGATAAATTGCGATTCACGGGTGGACTTTTGTTCTCTTAAAGTTGAAAAATAGTAGGTTAGGTTAAAGATTTATTCACCCTAACCTACAGATGGAAAAAATGGCTAAGTCATTGTTAATCGCAATTACTGTCGATCGGAATTAGTTTGCCGACTTCCAAAAACGTTTACGATTAACCAAAGCTAAACCAACAGTAGCTAAACCAAATAAACTCGCAGGTTCGGGAACCGACGCTGGATCAAATACTGAACGTTCGATCCGAAATGCTACTGTTTGTCCACCTTTGAACAAAGATTTATTGTAACCAGCTGCGGTTAATTGATCGAGATTAAGCATTTCAATCTGTCCTAACCAATTTCCCGAATCAATTACGTTTGCACCTTTTTGATCGAAGTAAGCTAGTCCTTCTTCACGAGACAAACTACCAAACATTTTATCGTTGAGAGTATTGATGGCAGTATACTTACCAACCAAAGCTGTATAACTCTTATTGACGTTAGCTGCACTTAGATCTTTGCTGTAACTTTCCTGTGTTTTAGTTACAATACTTTGAGCAGCAACGATAAATTGATTGTGTTTAGTTGTGGTATCGTTGATTGTTTTTTGCACGCCAACCAGATATTGATCGTATTTAGCTGTGGTGTCGTTGACTGTTTTTTGCGAATTGTTAATAAATGTGGTGTAATTGTTTTTGGTCTGAGTTACTTTAGTTTGAGCATTTTTCACTAAATTGTCATAACCAGTTTTGACGTTTTGAACTGTGGTTGGATCGCCATTAAGATATTTGGTCTTAGTGGTTTGTGTTTGCTTTTGTAAGTAATTATCAAAACTTAAATTAACATCTACAAAAGCTTGTATAACAGAAGTAGATTGCTTTTGTAAGTAATCATCAAAACTTAAATTGACATTTACAAAAGCTTGTTTAACAGAACTGGATTGCCGTTGTAAGTAGTCATTTAAACTCAAATTAACATCTGCAAAAGCTTGTTTAACAGAAGTAGATTGATTTTGTAGGTAATCATTCAAACTCAAGTTTACGTCCACAAAAGCTTTTTTTGTGCTATCTGGTTGATAACTGACGTATGTTTCCAAACTCCATTGCTGGTATTCTGTTAATGTCGGAATCGGTTTAGATTGAGCAAAAGTGTTAGCATAAACAGATAAGTTTTCGTGAACTCCACCTGTATGTAAACCTGCTACACTAGCTCCTAAAACATTACCGTATAAGCCGACTTGGGAAACTCCACTAGTGTTACCGCCAAAGTGAACACCAAAAAGATTACCGTTAGCTTCAGCTAGGTTTTTTCCGGTAGTGTTAATTAATAAGTCACCCCAACCGATGTTATATACGGTTTTTCCTTTGTCATTTACGGTGTCGATACCTGCATCGATTCCCATATTGTAAGTATTAATAGCGAAGTAGGTGTATTTGGAATCTTCCATAAAACCCATGCCATATAAATCGTAATGATTACCACCTGTTCCATCGCCTACCGCATCATGGGAATATTGCCAAGTTCCTAGCGGTTGTTGACCAAGAATCAATGTTGTTACATCATTGTTGCATTCAAAACCAATAGAGAGAGTTGCATTACCAAAATCTGCGGCTTTGGCTTGACTATTGAAACTAACAACACCAATAAGAGTAGTAGTGACAGCTAATAAAGATTTAAGACTTAAATAAGATTTCATGGTACTTACACTTCCTGGAGTTCCAATGAGAAAAACAAGCTGATCTGATCTCAATATAGGAAATAAATTTTCTCTAGCTAAGGGTGTAATTACTGGTTATTTATGTAAATTTTTTCTAAACTCAGTCGGAGAATATTCGGAGAAGTTTTAGGACATTAAGAAATTGGCTGTTAGCTAGTGCCGATCGGGTTCAGGGATAATTTATAAACGCTTAAATATGAAAAATTTTTTTGTTGGGTTAAGTATACCTAGTATTTAGGTTCTCTAACTGAATGGTGAATAGGTAATTACCGATCGCTTATTCCAGCAAATCAACATATTATATTACTTTTGGTTACTTGGAAGAAAATAAGAAAGAAGAAGAAAATTGGAAAAGTAGGTTGGGTTAAATATTGGTTAACCCTAACCTACAAAGGAAAAAAGGTTAAGTCATCATCAAAATGACAGTAATGGTCGAAATCCGTGCTTAACCGAAACTTCGCCAATTTGTTCCATTTTTGCGACTGTAATTTGATTTCTGCCCCAAGAAAAGTTGGTGTACCACTTTTCAAATTCGAGTAGCATTGATTCAGCGAAACAAGCAAATAATTGGCGTGCTGGCACGTCCATATTCACGATGCTCATGATTTTCCAATCAATATCGAGGGAATGTTCCACGATACCGCCATTAAGGACGTAGACACCGGGATGCTGAACTTTTGTAC
>JBAVZX010000420.1:0-6697 GCA_049589015.1 Phormidium sp.
GGCTAGTTCTGGGCGAACTGACCTGAGAAAATAGAGTCCTACACCAGCTACAGCTAGTGCAATACCGAGAAATGTGGCAAATGACTGCCCAAAATTGAGCATTTTATCTCTCCGAAGTTAGTTCTACGGCAGTGAGTCAGGCTTGACATCTCCAATGTAGCTTGTCAAGCCTTGTTTTTAGCTTGAGCCTGTTTGAAACTGACGTTTCAGGACATCAGCTGATCTTACTGCCCAACTTATAGAACAGAAGGGACGCTTTTTAGTTAGATTTTGCCTCAGCGTCCCCGAAAATATGATCTGGTTTCTGGTAAATCAGCTTTCTTAAGAGCGCTGAATCCGATCCTTTTGACTGATAAAGACTAATCCCACAACGATGGGAACAACCACAATTACAAGACCTGCAACCAGGCTCCACAAAAAGTTAGCTAAAGAAGGAGTCATATCCGCGCCTCTATTTTTACAAAAAGATACTGTCTTTTAATTTTAACCAACTGCTACAACCTTGAAAAGTCCAATTATCAAGGATGATGGCAAATCAATAGAATATTCTGACTGGATCATAAATTAAAGATCTAGATAAAAATTTTAACAAATCTTAAAATAGTCGTAGGGTGAGTTATTCATAACGTAACGCACCATCCTACTGTCGTACTCTGATAAAAAGTATCCACTTTGACCATTTACTTAAAGACTTATGACTGGAATTGACATTGTTAGCTTAGGGCTGGGTTTGCTGTTGGCAGTAATGATTTTCCTTTTTATCATCAGAATCGTGCTCACTTGGTATCCGCAAATCAACCTGAATAGTTTTCCTTGGAATTTAGCTGCTTGGCCCACAGAACCTTTTTTAGTGGTGACGAGAAAGATTGTGCCACCTTTGGGAGGTGTGGATATTAGCCCGATTATTTGGGTAGGAATTTGTAGCTTATTAAGAGAAATTTTAATTGGTCAGCAAGGGCTGTTGCGGATGATGGGTTAGGGAAAGTTTTGAGTTGTAGGGGCGGGTTTTGATTTTACATCTGATTCATTTGATTCAAAACCTTTGGCTAAATCTACCCCTACAGAGTGCTTTCCTACCCAACTACTGATTAGTGAGGCGATCGCATCATCATCTGCTCAACAAAATTAGTGTAAACTTCACCTTTAAGAAAGGCGGGGTTTTCCAAGATCTTTTGATGGAAAGCAATAGTGGTGGGTAATCCTGTGATGGCGCATTCTCTTAAAGCGCGTTTCATACGTTGAATGGCGCTTTGGCGATCGGGTCCCCAAACAATCAACTTGCCGATGAGAGAATCGTAATAAGCCGGAATATCGTAATCAGTGTAAACGTGGGAATCCATCCGTACACCTGTACCCCCTGGTGGTAAGTAGCCGCTAATGCGCCCTGGAGAGGGACGGAAGTTATGTTCTGGGTCTTCAGCGTTGATTCGGCATTCGATCGCATGACCCCGCAAAACCACTTCCTCTTGGGTTAAACCGAGTTTTTCCCCTTGGGCGATGCGGATTTGTTCAGCGATTAAATCCAATCCGGTAATCATTTCCGTTACCGGATGTTCCACTTGAATCCGGGTGTTCATTTCCATAAAGTAGAAATCACCGTATTGATCCAAGAGAAACTCCACAGTTCCCGCACCAACGTAATTAATCGATTTAGCCGCCATAACTGCCGCTTTACCCATTTTTTCCCGTAATTCTTGGCTAAGGGCGGGGCTAGGGGCTTCTTCTAAAAGTTTTTGGTGTCGTCGTTGAATCGAACAATCCCGTTCTCCCAAGTGAATCACATTACCGTAGGAGTCCGCGAGGATTTGGAATTCAATGTGACGGGGGCGTTCAATGAATTTTTCCAGATAAACGCCGGGATTTCCAAAGGCGGCTTCCGCTTCCCCTTGGGCGGCTTGAAATAGTTTAGAAAAGTCATCGGGATCTTTAACTAACCGCATTCCTCTTCCACCACCGCCCGCTGTGGCTTTAATCATTACCGGATAGCCGATTTTTTTGGCGATAATCATCGCTTCTTTTTCGTCGGTGAGTAAGCCCTCACTTCCGGGAACAGTGGGTACTCCTACCCGTTGCATGGTGGATTTGGCGGTGGATTTGTCGCCCATCGCCCGGATTGCTTCGGGGCTGGGGCCAATAAATGTTAGTTGATGATCGGCGCAAATCTCGGCAAATCGGGCATTTTCGGCTAAAAATCCGTATCCCGGATGTATTGCGGTGGCGTTGCGCGTTAAGGCGGCGGCGATAATGTTGGGGATGTTTAAATAACTTTTGCCGCTGGGAGGTTCACCTATACAAACAGCTTCGTCGGCGAGTTGGACGTGCAAAGCGTGGCAATCAATGGTAGAGTGAACGGCAACGGTAGCAATTCCCATCTCTTCGCAGGTGCGGAGAATGCGAAGGGCTATTTCTCCCCGGTTGGCAATTAGAATCTTTGAAAACGGCATTTTCCAGCTTTTGGCGAGGGCAGTGGCACTAAATCATTAATGTTTAAGCATCGAAGCAACTTCGGCTGCTTCTCTCTGGTTACACCTAGCCCTGGAGGAAAAGCAGCTTTTTGTGTTCGGGTGTTAATCGTACCATGCTGTCGGGGACACTTATCTTTAATGTGTGCCAGGTTTGGGTTTTCAGCAGGCAGCGGAGAATTTTTTTGGTTATAGTTGATATTCTGAACCGATTTACGCTATTATTATTTTCTACGCGGATGTGGCGGAACTGGTATACGCGCACGTTTGAGGGGCGTGTGGCTTTGCCTTGCGAGTTCGAGTCTCGCCATCCGCATTTTTATTAGGGGAAAACCCCACCCCCTGCCCCCTCCCCGTACACGGGGAGGGGGTGATATTTTTTTGATTTATTCTGTTATTTCAAGTGCTTTAATTAAATATTGCAATGTTTCTCTCTGTTCTTCAGCTTCTTCTTCAGAAACATTACACCAAGAATCTAACATTGCGATAATATTTTCCAATTGTTCTGGAGTTGGAGGTTTTAGCGTGGGATGAGTTTCTGTTTGATTATCTTCTGGATTGTTTTGTTTAATCAGTTGTGGATTCATTAAATTTCACCTCATTTTTACTCATCAAACAGTCTCCGGGCTGAAATTAAATCTCTTTCTCGATCGATCGCTACTTTTAATTCCGGCAAAGTTTCTTCATCATATCCTGATTCATCAGCCATCCATTCATCAAGAAGTTGGATTACTTTTTCGATTTGTTCTGGAGTTAAGGGTTTTATTAATGATGAAGCTTTTGGCTGTGTGGTCATTAATTTTTACATTTTGGATGATTTGAGATGTGACTATTTTAGTTGTTTTTTGGTTGGGTGGGGGTGCGATCGCTCTTTACTTCCACAGTTTGACGAATTGTTTCCATTTCCAGTTCAGGGAGTTTTCTATTAATACTAGTTTAAGGTGCGATCGCTCTTTTTTCTAGGTTTTGGGGAAAGAGCGATCGTATTTCACTAAAAACCTATTTGACTGGTGAAAAATATTTTTTTGAACCACGAAGGCACGAAGGACACGAAGGAAAGAAGAAGAAAAAAGTCATTGATGATTTATTTAGGATTTCTACTTTTACAAACTTTCCACTTTGTTTAACTGCTTTGGTACTGGTATTCCTGTAAGTTTGTTGATTACATTGGCTATGACTTTACAGCAACTTTCTGGTTGTCGAATAACTTGTTCTTCGGCAAAACGAATCACTAGCCAACCTTTATCTAAAAATAATTTATGACGTTTGTTTTCAAAATTAAGCACATCCTCATAGACTAGTTCTCCAGTTTCATCATTATCAGGTTCATCAATTTCAATATCAATATAAAGATGTAAGCTTTGGTCAATGAAAGCTATGTCTACTTGGTAAGGAATGTAAGAATTGGGATTGTTAATGGTAACGTCAGTATAGATTTGGTTGGGAAATAATTTGTTTAAATATCTGCCTAATTCACTATTCAAACTGTTTTGCTCATCAGTGATATTGCTGCCATCATTGGGAACTGCTTTACTCATTATTTCCCGGATCAATTTGTATCGATATTTTTTTATATTTTCCGGCTTTTGGGATTCTGCTACTTTACGTTTATGCTGATTTTCTCGTTCTTGATACGCTATTAATTGGCGTTTATATTGCTGTAATTCGTACTCATATTTATGAAGCCGTTTTAAGTATAATTGTTGCTGCCGCCATATTCGGAGTCCAAGCGTTAATAAACCAGAAACGAATGCTGACCAAGCCACAGCAGGAATTTTAGCCATAGCTGCTGAAATAATAGAAGTAACAATAAGATGTGGGATTGCTTTAGAAAGTATAAACTGTAAGTTTATTGATCGTGGTTTTTGCCCAGGTTCTAATGGCTTTGGCTCAGAAAATTTCCATTCAAAGGGTCTGGCAGATAGAGCCTGTGTAATAGCGTCTGGAATTAGAATAATAGGATATTGGCTCATTGACATAACTATAAAAGGTGTGAACGGGTGAAATCTATTCTTTATTAGAGTTCCCAAACACACGCAAAAATCAACAATATTTACAAACTTTTTTCTGATCTGCTAATTCTTAAAACAAATTAAACTAACTTAAGCAGTCGTTCAATTAATTAATACTCTCATTTGACATACGACAACACCTGTAAGTATCTTGCTGAAAAGTACCCAGCCGAATTTGTCCGTTGGTTACTTGCCATTGAAACAACCGAAGTTCAAGTCAAGAGTCTGGCGGTTAAAACCGCGACTACACAAACAAAGTCCGCCTACGCGGACTTCAAACTATAACCTGCGAAGGCAGGTTTTGTTTATATAGCCTGCGACTTTAGTCGCTAGGGCATCCAATTCAGTATTAGTTACGAATATGAACAACTCTCTGGGGAAAAGGTATTTCAATATTATGCTCATTAAAAATTTTCCAAATAGCTAAATTTAACTCACTAATAACTAGTTTGGAAATTATCGGATTATCTAACCAAACCGCTAATTGAAAATCAAGACTAGACTCTCCAAAAGCAGTAAAATAAACCGATGGAGGAGGATCATTTAAAACATGAGGATGAGCCTGTCCCGCTTGTATTAATAAGGCTATAATTTGCTCAGGATTACTGTTATAGCTAACTCCAATGGGAATGAGTATCCGAATTACAGAATTACTGCCTGTATAAGTAATTACTGATGAAGTAAGAAAGGTTTGATTGGGAACAAATTTTTCCACATTGTTAGGAGTAAGGACTGTAGTAGCACGAATACTAAGTTTTTTAACCGTTGCTATTTCATCATCAAGCCTAATCACATCTCCCGGTTTTAATGCACCTTCAAATAATAGCAAAATACCACTAATAAAGTTAGACAAAATTTCTTTTGAGCCAAAACCGATGCCAATAGACAAACCACCTGTTATCGCTGCAATAGTTGTGGTATTTAAGCCTAAGTTAGTTAAGGCAACTAATATTCCCAAACCAATTAAAAAGTAACGGATTAAACTTAAGGAACCTTCAAGAATACCAGGTGGTATTGTTGTTTTATTTTTGAGGATGCGATAAGCAATGTCTTGAATACCAGATAAAGCATAAATCCATAAATATAAACCGATCGTAGCTTGCAATAAACCTCCGATCGTAATTACACCATCAAAAAATTTAGCTAAAACAACATTAGCAAGTTGTTGGATGTCGGTTAGTTCATTGAGAAGTTGAAAAATAATAAAAAAGAAAACTAAAGGAATAAAAAAGTGATGGTGATAATGTTTGACAGTTGTTTTATGAAAAATAATATAACTAATACTTAAAAATAAACGATACAAAGTAAATATTAGCGTTAAAGTTGTAATGCGTATGACTAAACCATTAATGAAACCCTGAGAGTTCATGAAGTTATTAAGTAAGATTAATAAAAATAAGGCGAATACAGGAAATAGCAAATAGTTGATAACTATGACATTATTTTTATTTAATCTACGTAACTTCAAAAGCAATTGAATTTTAGATATGAAAAATTTTGTGGTATTTGATAGTAACAAAGCCAGTGAAAATGTTAAAATAATTAATGCTAGTTGTAATTGAACTGTAGGACGCTCAAAAAAAATCAAAATTTTAGTTAATAAATCAAAAATGAGTTGTAAGTTAGTTTCATTTAACATTTTGCCAAAGGTAAAAATTTATTTTTTCCGACGATTTTCTTGATTAATGGAATTTACTAACTGATTCATTTGGTTGGCAGCTTCTTCAGCACTAATTTCGCCAGCCAAGACTTGATAATAAAGTTCATTACCACGTTTTCCAACTCTACCTTGTGTTTTACTAAAATGATCTAGGGATATTGATATTCCCTCTTGAGCTTGTTTAAATAGAATAGCTTGAATCGGTGATAAACGATAGTCAACTCGTGATTCAATATTGACTGGAATTTGCGATTCAGCTTGAATTGCAAATTTTTCCTGTTGTTCAGTATTGGTCAAAAAATTAGCAATTTGTAGAGCTAATTGTTGTTGCTTAGGTGAAGAAGCTTTATTCAAGACAATTACTTCAGTATAAATAAAGGGAGTTGCTGGTTGATTATTTTCACGAGGTAATAAACTGACTCCTAAACTATTTTTGGGTAATTTATTTTTAAGTTCCGAAATTTCAACGGATTCACAAGTATAATAGTCAAGTTCGCCTTTAATAAAAGCTTCTTGGAGCAATTGTTTTTCTTGATTAAGAATAGTATTAGGTTCAATATTTG
>JBAVZX010000421.1:0-4129 GCA_049589015.1 Phormidium sp.
CCTCAAACTAAACCCGAAAATTTAGCATATTTAATTTATACTTCTGGTTCTACAGGAAAACCCAAAGGAGTAATGATTGAACATCGTGCTTTGGTAAATTTAACCTTAGCTTGGACAGAAATATTTCAAATTAAACCTCAAACTCGTTGGCTGCAATTTGGTTCTTTTAGTTTCGATTTATCTATTGGTGAAATTGCTACAGCTTTGGGAGCAGGTGCTAGTTTATATTTAGCTAAACAAGAGAATTTGTTACCTAGTCAAGCCTTGGTTGATTTGTTAAGGAACAGCAAAATTTCTCATTTAGATCTACCTCCTTCCGCCTTAGCTCTATTACCTCAAGCCTCATTACCAGACCTCCAAACCATAACTGTTGGTGGGGAAGTTTGTCCAGCAGAAATAGTAACGAATTGGGCAAAAGATCGGCGTTTTTTAAATTGCTATGGGCCAACAGAATCGACAATAATTGTCAGTATAGCCAAATGTGAACCCAATGGGAAAAAACCTGATATTGGTCAACCAATAGCTAATAACCGAATCTATATTTTAGATGCTAATAATCAACCTTTACCTCTGGGAATACCAGGGGAATTATGTATTGCAGGAGTAGGTTTAGCTAGAGGTTATCTGCATCGACCAGATTTAACCGCAGAAAAATTTATTGAAGTTGATTTGTTTGGTAAAACTGAACGAATTTATAAAACTGGTGACTTAGCAAAGTGGAATTATGAAGGAAATTTGGAATATTTAGGACGCATTGACGATCAAATTAAACTCAGAGGTTTCCGCGTTGAACTGGGTGAAATAGAAGCAATTTTATTGCAACACCAATCAGTTAAAGAAGCCGTTGTAATCCTCTATGAAACTGATAGTAATCCTCGGTTAGTAGCATATATCACAACAGAGGATAAATCGAGCAATTTAGGTAATCAAATTAAGGAATACCTCAAGGCGCGACTACCAAATTATATGGTTCCAGCGCAAATTATGGTATTGGATAAATTACCAATTACTGCTAATGGTAAGCTCGATCGCAAATCCCTACCAACCCCAGAGACAAACACTACAAATAATTTTGAAATGCCAGTAACTCCCACAGAAGAACTACTGGCTACTTTATGGCAGGATCTTTTAAAAGTAGGGGTGGGTTTAGCAAATAATTCTGTTACCGCCACAAAAGAATTAAAACAAAACTCGCCCGTACAGTCTGTAAGTCGCCAAGATAACTTCTTTGAACTTGGGGGACATTCCCTATTAGCTACCCAATTAGTTACCCGAATTCGTGATAGTTTTGCAGTGGAAATACCTGTACGCAAAGTATTTGAACAGAGCATTTTATTCGAGTTAGCAAGAGAGATTGATAAAGCTGCTTCAGGTGTTACCTTACCTGCGATCGGACCTCAGCCAGAAAACGAACCCAAAACTCTATCATTTGCCCAATCAAGACTCTGGTTTTTAGCCCAACTTGAAGGTACAGGCATCTCTTCTACTTACAATATGCCGTTTGCATTCCAACTTGACGGCAACTTAAATGTAGAAGCTTTGCGAAAGAGTTTAACTTATTTGCTAGAACGTCATACAAGTTTACGTAGTTATTTTCCAGCCTGGGAAGGAGAGGCGCAAGTAGTAATTAAAAATGTAGAAGATATAGAAGTTTTGGCGATCGCTAACCTCCAAAAACTCGATCGCCAAACACAAATAAAAACCGTACAAAACTTAGCAGATACCCATGCTCAAGAACCATTTAACCTCAATACTGGCCCTCTGTTCAAAGCCAAATTATTGCAACTAAATCAACAGAAAAATATCTTGCTAATTAATATGCACCATATTATCAGTGATGGCTGGTCAATGGGAGTATTTAAACGGGAATTGGAACAAGCTTATACTGCTTTTGCAACGGGAAATATTCCAAATTTAGAACCATTGCCAATTCAATATACTGATTATGCAGCTTGGCAGCGCAGTTGGCTACAAGGAGAAATTTTAGAAACTCAAGAAAACTATTGGAAACAACAGCTAAAAGATGCGCCTCAATTACTCGATTTACCTACAGATTATCCCCGTCCAGCACAACAAAGTTATCAAGGTGGGCGCGAGGAATATTGTTTAACTAGTGAACTGACTGCCAAACTAAAAGCTCTCAGTCAACAACAAGGAGTAAGTTTGTTTATGACCCTGTTGACAGCTTTTAATATTTTACTCTCCCGTTACAGTCGCCAAGAAGATTTATGTATTGGTATGGCGATCGCTAACCGCACCCATAGTTACACAGAAAAATTAATTGGCTTTTTTGTCAACACATTGGTTTTACGAAGCCAAATTAAGCCAGAGCAAAGCTTTAGTGAGTTATTACAACGAACTCGCCAAAACTGTTTAGAAGCATACTCTCATCAAGACATCCCCTTTGAATATTTAGTAGAAAAACTTCAACCAGAACGTAGCCTGAGTCATAACCCCATTTGCCAAGTGATGATCGCCTTGCAAAACACGGAAGGAGTAGGAACAAATGTTAGTTTACCAGAGCTTGAAATTCAATCATTTGAGCAAACTTTTCCCTTTGCTAAATTTGACCTGGGACTTGATCTTCGGGAAATTAACAACCAACTACACTGTGTTTGGGAATATGCCACCGATTTATTTGAGGTAGACACGATTAAACGCATAGCAAGACACTTGGAAGTTTTGCTCGAAGCGATCGCTCAAAATCCCCAACAACCTATCAGTAAACTGCCCTTAATCACCACAGCAGAAATTCAACAATTACAAAGTTGGAATCAAACTAATACCGATTACCCTCAAGACCAAACATTCGTAACTCTGTTTGAACAACAAGCAACAAAAAACCCCGATAACATTGCATTAGTCTTTCAAAACCGCAGTCTAACTTATCAAGATTTGAATCAAAAAGCAAACCAACTAGCTCATTATTTAATTAAAAATTACCAAATTCAGCCAGACACTTTAATTGCTATCTGTGTTGAACGTTCTTTAGAGATGATCGTTGGTGTACTTGGTATTCTAAAAGCGGGTGGGGCATACATACCAATTGACCCCAATTATCCCCAAGAACGGATTAAATTCATGTTAGAAGATACTGCGACATCAGTATTATTAACCCAAACTTTTCTCAAACCAGAATTACTAAAAATTGAACTAAAACACCCACTTCAAATCATATCTTTGGATGAAGAAACCTTTAATTCACGGTTAATTGATAATCCCAATCCTCAAAGTAAACCTAATGATTTAGCTTACGTTATCTACACCTCCGGTTCAACAGGACAACCTAAAGGAGTGATGATTGAACATCGCGCCATTGTGAATCTCAGTCATACTTGGTCGCAAATGTTTCAAGTCCAACCTCAAAGCCGTTTACTTCAGTTTGGGTCTTTTAGTTTTGATTTATCTGTCGGAGAAATTACTACCGCTTTGGTAGCAGGCGCTTGTTTGTATTTAGACAATAAAGAAACTTTGTTACCTAGTCAAAACTTGGTTGATTTCTTAATCCAAAACCAGATTACTCACGGCTTTTTATCGCCTTCCGCCTTATCTGTTTTACCCGAAGCAAATTTACCCGATTTGCAATCTTTAACTGTTGGTGGTGAGGCTTGTCCAGCCGAGTTATCGAGTGGGCGGTGGGTACAAGGACGGCGTTTTTATAATTGCTATGGGCCAACAGAAGCTACGGTAAATGTGGCGATCGCTCCAATTCAACCCAACAGCAAAAAACTACCAATTGGTAAACCCTTATCCAATATCCGCATCTATATTTTAGATGCACAAAATCAACCGTTACCTTTAGGAATACCTGGAGAATTGTGCATTGCTGGAGTAGGTTTAGCCAGAGGTTATCTTAATCGCCCTGAATTAACTGCCGAAAAATTTATAGAAATAGAATTATTCGGTAAAACTGAACGAATTTATAAAACTGGCGATTTAGCCCGTTGGCTACCTGATGGGAATTTAGAATACTTAGGTCGCATCGATCATCAAGTCAAAATTCGCGGTTTTCGGATTGAATTAAGTGAAATTGAAGCGTCATTAATCAAACATCCAAAAATTCAAGAAACAGTTGTCATTGTTAGAGAAGAAAATGATCTTGATAAAACCCTGGTAGCTTATATTGTCC
>JBAVZX010000422.1:0-2790 GCA_049589015.1 Phormidium sp.
CACAGTAACATCAAATAGTCACTTACCAGGAGAAGAAATTCCTTTTGAGGTCAGGTTGGATCTTGATCGCTCTCTTAGCGCGAGTGGACGTTACAGAGGCAATACACAAGCCCATGTTTATGCGAATTTGTCTGGACATGAGATGTCACATTCATCCATTTTTGATCTTCATATTTCTGATAGCAACTTATTTCCCTCCAACATCACGGAAGTAACAAGAATAATTTATCTACCAGTTGGTGAGCTTTCTATAATCCAAGGGCGATTGTCGCTTGGTGCTTCTGCTGAGGCTTATGCTTCCTTTCCAAATAAGCCTTATGAATTTGATCGATCAATTGTAGATGCTTCCCACACTGCCAACTATTACCTAACTCCCTTAGTGGATGGGGTCAGCTACACCTCAGCTAGTGGTAAAACCTATTTTTACTCACCACCTCTAAATAAAGTACCAGAACCTACTTCTCCATTGAGTTTTGTGGGCTTGGTTGGATTGGGATTTGCTTTTTTAGGGAAGCGAAGAAATTGCACAAAAAGGAACGAGCTATAACTTAATCACCTAAACCAATGCCTTAGAAATTGCCAAAGTAGTCCGTAGTCCGTAGGGTGCGTCAGATTTTTAAGTTAATTATCTAATCAATAATTTAATTGTCTGACGCACCCTACCATTTTATTTGAGAGGCGATATGCCTACGGCACGCTACGCTAACGCACTTTACCTTTTTTTCACCCAAAGAGCGATCGCCCTTTGCTATACAGTTAGAAAAGCTATAATGGCAAAAAACATAAATATTGAAATTGAAAATGCCAGAACCAAAATTAGAAGAAAGAGTTGCTCAATTAGAAGCCGAAGTAGCCCATCTCAAAAGTTTAATTTCCCCCAGCAGTACTACTTCAAATCCTTGGTGGATAAAAATCACAGGAACCTTTGCTAACAGTACAGCTTTTGAGGAAGCAATGCAGCTAGGTAAAGAGTATCGCCAGTCTCAGCAAGAGGATGAGGAACAACGAATCCCACGCTATACAGGGGAGATATTGTCATTATTACATGAAAAATTGAGTCAAGAAATCGCTCTTCAGTCTCAACAACAAGATTCCGAACCGTCTTCTATCGATTAAAATGTACCTTTTAGATACTGACCATCTGACCATCTTAGAACGGGGCGGACAGGACGCACAACCTTTGCTAGCAAGACTATCCAACATCAATCCAAATGAAGTAGTAGCTACGACAATTGTTACTTATGAAGAGCAAACACGGGGTTGGCTTAGTTACATGGGTAAATCACGTTCTTTAGAAGCTCAAGTGGAAGCATATCAGCAGTTACAACAACATATTGTTAACTTCTGTAGCATACCAGTGATAGGTTTTGAAACAGCCGCCGCCGCAATATTTCAAAATCTTAAAAAGACCTATCCTTGCCTTGGTTCAATGGACTTAAAAATAGCTGCAATTGCGATCGCTAATAATGCTACGCTACTAACTCGTAATATGTCTGACTTCAGTCAAATTAAAGAATTGAGTGCTGAGGATTGGACAATTAGTAGTCCGTAGAGTGCGTCAGACAATTAAATTGTTGATGAGATAATTCACTTAAAAATATGACGCACCCTACCACTAAATTGGAGAGGTGATATGCAAGAGAGCACGCTATGCTAACGCACTTTACCTTTTTTCACCCAAAGAGCGATCGATAGGAATTGTAAATGCGATCGCTCCTAAGTTTTTTATAGATAGGCGATCGCACTCTTTGTGTGGATGCGATCGCGCTTTTTGTAGAGGGGCGATCGCGTAATCTACACCAAAGCGATTGCGCCAACTATTGCGATCGTTAGCGTTGGCTTTAGAGATAAATGCTCTGTCTCAATCCTTCAGTTAAGCTGATTTTGAGCTAATTTCAAACGCTAATTCAGCCCGGTAGAAGCACACATCGAACGCCAAGAAGAAATTCATCTGTCCCAGAATCAACGGAGCATTCCTGTCTTGTGTCCAAGCAAAAGCCAACTCTACGGTCGAAAATCGCTCAACATTTGCCGTCAACACTAATGCCCGCGCCTCAAACCTAGCCAAATTTCCTCCTAGTGGAACAGAAAGCCTTTGGCGTTCCCAAACTGCTCCTAATCTTAAACCCATTTCGTAGGGCAATACGTTGACGCTAGAACCCGTGTCTAGCAAGCCTGTCGTACTTACAGATTGGTTCTGATAAGTCAGGACTATCGGCAGGTACGGCAATGTACTCAATGCACCGAGATTTGGATCTATCTCCGTGAAAGCAAATCTGACTTTATCGACCATGTGTAGCTACTTTTTCCTCTGTCAATGCCTTTGCTAGAACAGCAGCAGCTTCAAAAGAGTCATGTAAACCTTGACTAGTTACTTTGTCTCGATCTTGAACGTCCAATGGGGTTAAACCGGATTCCTTTAACAGATCAGCTATTAAAAAGTGTAATAGCAAAAGCTTATCAGAATAAGATAATTTTTTGAGGAGGGGTGCAAGTTCAGTAAGAGGCATAAGCTGTTTGGTAAATTTGGGTTGTATCTATTCTAAAGTCTTGAGTTCGCACCCACACAGCTATGCCTAAAAATAGGACGCACCCTACCCACTCACCTGACTGATATGGGAAAGAGCTAGGTTATGCTGATTAGATAAGACTTTAGGGATAAGAGGCAATGAAAAGTCGCAGCTTTACAGTTCTTCTGTACAAAGAAGATGATATGTACATAGCTGAATGTCCAGAGGTGGGAACAGTAGATCAAGGTGAAACGATCGAGCAGGCGATTGCGGGTTTGAG
>JBAVZX010000423.1:0-7578 GCA_049589015.1 Phormidium sp.
GGCAGAAACCGCTGTTAAAATCTTGCTTTGCATATCGTTCCAAGGTACATCTACCCAACGCACCTTGACACCTGCATTTTCAGCTTCAAAACTAGCAATTAGCTGGTTAAAGTAGTCTGTAAACTGCGGCTGTAACTGCATCGTCCAGAATTCTACTTCCTGACGACTAGATGTAGCTGATTTATTGCTCACATTGCCAGTACTGCAACTGACAATCCAACTGAGCAATAGCCCTAACAAAGCAAAAACACCGAAACGTTTCCAAGTTTGATATCGAATCATGTCAATCTTAATCGCACTTTCGGGACAAACGTGGTAATCCTAGACTAAATTGGGTAGCAGGTATATTAAATTTATTTCAATCAATAGTTTTTCTACTTGCGGTTGCAAATTAAACTTGACACAAAACGGACTACAACAGTGGTTAACTTCGTAAGTAATCTATTTTCCAAGCGTAAACCTGGGATTGGCATTGAGTTAGGCCCAGAAAGGGTAAATATTGCTCAACTGCGGAAACAAGGACATGGCTTCAAAATATCTACCTTACATTCGGTAGAGGTGCCAGAAGGAGTTTTTCAAGAAGGAATGATTACTGACCCGCCAACAATGGCGGAAATCATTCAAACTGCATTGTCAGAAAAAAAGATTAAGGTAACAAAAGTTGCCAGTGCTGTACCGGGATCGGCGGGAGCAATTGTTAGAATTATACCAGTTCCCGCAGAATTGGATGATAAAGAACTCCGCAGCATGGTATTAGATCATGAGGCAGGTTTGTATTTGCCTTTTCCGCGGGAAGAAGCGGATGTGGATTATCAAAAACTGGGTTTCTTTACTGATGAGGATGGGATTGAAAAAGTACAAGTGCTGTTAGCAGCAGTGCGAGAAGATGTGACAAATACTTACATTGAGACGTTTAAACAAGCTGGTTTAACTCTTGATGTTTTAGAGATTAATAGTTTTGCGCTGATTCGGACAATTCGGGAACAATTACGCCAGTTTTCTGCCCAAGAAGCTGTTGTATTGGTAGATGTGGAATTTGAAAGTACAGAAATTGCGATTATCGTAGATGGAGTACCTCAATTTTCTCGAACGGTGGCGATCGGAATGTTCCAAATTCAAAGTGCCCTAAATAGAGCGATGAATTTACCTGCTAGCAGAAATACCGATTTCTTGAAAAGCATGACTATTCCTTCCACACCACCCGATAGTGTTCGCACTGGTTCGACGGGGATTAATCCGGGAATGGCAGCTATGCTGAGAGTGTTGGGAGAATTAGCTGATGAATTGCGGCGATCGATCGATTTTTATTTAAATCAGAGTAACAATTTAGAAGTGGCGCAATTACTATTAGCAGGACCCGGTGGTGGTATTGGTCAACTAGATGAATTTTTTACATCTCGGTTGAGTTTGCCTACTATTCAAGTAGACCCAGTAGCAGCACTATCTTTAGAAGTTGGAGATGAAATTGCTCCAGTACAACGCCCTGGTTTAGGTGTTGTTCTGGGATTAGGACTTAGGGAGGTTTAAAAGTGTACAGTTTAGATGTTAATTTTTTGAAAGATCGGCCTGAGTTTGTTAAACCAGAGCCGAACAAGCAAAAAAAGAAATTTAATGTTAGCAGTAATGTGCCATTAGTTGCAGGTATTGTAGTTGGCGCTTTTCTGCCCTTAGCAGTAGGTGGTTTTTGGTTCTGGCAACAATCAGAAAAAAGTAGCTTAGAAACGCAAATTTTAGACGTTCAAGCTAAGTTGGATAAAGCTGCTAAAGAACAAGGAGAATTGAAAACAGTTCGCCAAGAAACTGATTTATTTAAGCAACAAACTCAAGCATTAGCTAGTGTGTTTGAGCAAATTAGACCTTGGTCAGCAATGGTTAAAGATATTAGCGAAAGAATCCCACCAGGAATTCAAATTAGTTGTATTAGTCAAGTTCCAGCTAGCGGTACGTCTTCTTCTGGTGGCGGTTGTCAAAATGTACCTAACCCACCAGCTACAACTACTCCCACAACAACTACTACTCCTACAGCTAATGCTCCAGCTGTAGTTCCACCTCAAGACAAAGTAGAAATTACGGGAATCGCTAGTTCATTTGATAATGTGAATGACCTGATATTGACTTTACAGCGATCGGTATTTTTAAACAACAAACAAACTCGCTTAATCACAGCTAAATTGGTGGATAACCCAATTAAGTTAGAGCGTAATCCTGGTAAACAACAATCTTCAGGTAATAATTTTCAAGTGCCTGAATTACCCAAAGTCGTACAATTTAAAGTTGAAACTAGTATGAGTGATAAAACGGCTTCCCAATTACTGCCACAATTATACGGTTTGGGTGATTTAGGATTGACGGCTCGCATTGAAGCCCTCCAGCAACAAGGAGTTATTAAAAAATGAGTAACGCTGATTTTGCCTTTGACGAACAAGAACAAGAAAGTACAGAAAATGGTGGTTCTAGTAGTCTGTTTGGGATTCAACTAACACCACCTGTAATTGGGGCTGTAATTGCAGTTTTAGGATTAGGTGCAGCTGGTTATCTGTTTTATCAATTTGTGATGCCAGTCATGCAAGAAAATGACAAATTAAGAACAGAACTGGAGACAAAAGAAGGAGAACTAAAAACTCTGCAAAATTTTTCTGACTTAATGCAAAAAGCAGTTGCCGAAAGAAATGAAGCTAAACGACAAAAAAGTGCAGTTGTGACTTTATTTGGTAACGAACAAAGCATGAAAACTTTGCTGCTTGATTTGAATAAGCGCATTGAAGCTAGAAATAGCAACCTGAAACCGGAAGATATTAAGGCTAAATTGACTAAATTCGATCCTGACCCAGGTGCTTCTGGTATTGTTAATGATGGTTCTTTTGGTACCCAAGCAAATAATCAAGTGTACCGTCAGGTATATGATGTGGAAATGCAAGGGACTTTCGATCAAACTAGAGTATTTCTGCTCGACTTAGAACGACAAAAGAATCTATTGGTGACAAAAAATTTTAAGACCTTGTTGGATAGTTCTTTCCAAAAAATAGTGGTGGATAGGCAGCAGGGTCAAATAGTTCCGGTCGGTAAACCAGCAACGAGTATTACAACTTCCTTTAGATTAAATATGCTCAGACCGCTGACCGCAGAAGAACAAAAGTCGGTACAACCACCACCAGCATCAGGCGCAGGAGCAACTCCTAGTCCGGGTGCAACTCCTAGTCCATAAGTAGCTCTCTCTATTGCTTGTGGTCAGTAGAGGTGCTATAAGCGTAAGTCAACGATAGCCAGATAAATAGCCAGAGTCAGTCAACTTGTTAGTGTGAGGAGGCAAGGGTGAAGTATAATCAAGGACTCGGTGGATTATTATTTGGGGGAACAGCGGTTCTCCTAGCAACACAGCCTGTATGGGCGGCTCCCACTCAGGTGACGGGGGTAAAAGTACAGCCAGTAGGTAATAGTGTACAGGTAATATTGGAGACAAAGGAAGGCGATCGCCCGCAAATTTTTACCGTAAATCGCCAAAATGTTTTTGTAGCCGATATTACCAATACTCAGCTACGTTTACCCCAAGGTCAACAATTTAATCAGCAAAACCCCGCACCAGGTATTGCTGCTGTCAGCGTCACTCAACTGGCTCCTAATAGTGTCCGTTTACAAGTTACAGGGGCAAATGCCGCTCCTACAGGAGAAGTTGCCGCTAAACAAAGCGATGGCATTACCTTTAACTTCAATATGGGGGGTGGTAGTGCAGCAGCACCTAGAACACCTAATGCCGTAACCGCACCCAATAATCCGGTGACTGCTCAGGCACCAGCTAATCAAACACCCTTAGTTCCTAATCCGACAATTACTTATGAAGGTGGCCCAGCACCAGCAGCGGGAGCAGTACAACCCGTGAGTCCGGCTCCACCATTCTTACCCAGAGCAGTTGCGCCGCCAGTGGGAGATATTGCGGTTTCGGAAGTAAATTCTACTGCCAGTGCGATCGATTTGGGAACAGCGGAACGGGTACCACGATTGTTATTGCGTGATGCTCCCGTCAGAGAAGTATTAACTTTGTTAGCCCGTGCCGCTAATCGCAATGTAGTATTTTTGACTCCACAAGCTGGGGCACCAGGACAACAGGGACAACAACAACAACAAGGTGCGGCGGCTTCTTTGAATTCTACAATTTCTTTAGATATTGAAAACGAACCGCTACAAGAAGTTTTCAACTATGTATTGCGGATTACAGGCTTACAAGCTAACCGCAGTGGAAGTACGATTTTTGTTGGGACTAGCTTACCAGAAGCTGCTAGTAACATTATTGTGCGGAGTCTGCGACTAAATCAGGTTCCAGCTGCAACTGCCGCTAACTTCTTAACTGCCCAAGGTGCGGAAACTCAATTACCAATTGAAAGAGTAAGAATTAATACTATTGGGGAAGGAGCAGCTGCCAGAACAGTAGAAGAGAGAGAACCAGATATTAAAGTGTTGCGGGCGCAAAGAGGTGTGGGGCCGTTAATTCTTTCGGGTTTGTCTGTATTAACTAACGAGCGATTAAACTCAATTACCTTGGTAGGCGACCCCCGGAAGGTAGAAATTGCCACAGCTTTCTTGACTCAGCTGGATGCGCGTCGTCGTCAAGTGGCAATTAACGTCAAAATCATCGATATTAACTTAAATAATTCGGATTTTGCTGGTTCTAGCTTCTCCTTCGGAGTTGGTGGAGCTTTCTTTACCTTTGATAATGGAGCCGCAGCCCTTAACTTTGGTGGGGTTAGACCACCAACATTAACTCAGACTCAACAGAGCCAGTTTAGCCCACCTATTATTGGTAATAATCAGTTCTTTCCAGGTGGTATAACTGGTGAACTAGGGCCTTTCCTTGATGCTCAACCAAATTCTCCTTTTGGTCGTAGCACAGGTTTTCCTTCAAGTTTGGGAAATTCCGAATTTCCGTCTGGTGCCTTATCCCGTCCACCATTTGGTACAAATATTAACCCTTTACAACCTGGAGTCACAAACATTACTGAAAATGGTATTGAAATTGGGCTACCACAGCTGTTTCAGTTCCCGACTCGGTTATTGGGATTTTTGCAGGCGCAAATTACCAGTGGTAATGGCAAAATTCTGACTGACCCAACATTGGTGATTCAAGAGGGTGAAACAGCCTCAGTAAACTTGGGTGAGGAAGTAATTACAAACATAGTCACAGAACAACTAAACCAAGGTGGGATTATCATTCCCGTCCAAAGGTTTGAAAAAGGCAATGCTGGTTTGACTTTACAGATCCGAGTCGATCGCATAGATGATAACGGTTTTGTGACTTTGTTCGTTAATCCGACAATTAGTGCGCCGGGGGAACGGGTGAACCTGACGGGCGGCGCAGTAATTACACTACTGATACAAAGAAAATTGAATTCTGGGTTACTTCGGCTCCGAGATGCTCAGACTTTGATTATGTCGGGAATTATTCAGGATTCAGACCGGACTACAGTCAGGAAAGTCCCGGTTTTGGGTGATATTCCGATTATAGGTGCTTTGTTTAGAAGTACGAGTCGCACAAATGCACGAAATGAAGTAATTGTGATGCTGACTCCTCAGATTCTTGATGACTCAGGTAATGCACCGTTTGGCTACCGTTACCGACCGAGCCCAGAGGTACAGCAATTGTTGCGCCAGCGTGGTTTTACTCCGCCGAATGATAATCCACAACCTTAAGTAGAGTAAAGGCGATCGACCGAAAAAAGGGGGAAGTTTGGAAAAATTAAAGTTTTCCATCTTAATCTTCCACCATTTCTGGTTAATTAGCCTCTAATCTTTACCCAGTAAGTGTTTCAGCACTTTTCCTGCTTTGACTTCAGCGGGAAAAACTGCCCCAAAATCTAAGCTTTTGCTTAAAAAAGTCCTGAAATCCATATATCTTAAAGGTTTCACCATTCCATATTCAGCAACTACACCTTAGAATAAGGCAGTGAAACATCGGGTAGATGGGCATTTCAGCGTTTTGTTTGTTGAACCCCTCTCTCGTTGCTGAGTGAATAGGACTTTTTACTTAAACCTTAATTCATTCGGCGACCCCATACCAAAGGGAATGGATGGGGTGAAAAGTCACCAACTGCTGATTTCTAAGGAGTTCGAGCAAGAACATGAACAAAGGTGAATTAGTTGACGTAATAGCCGAAAAGGCTAATGTAACCAAGAAACAAGCGGATGCTGTGCTGACAGCAGCTTTGGAAGCGATCGTGGACGCGGTTTCTGCTGGTGATAAGGTAACGCTAGTGGGTTTTGGTTCTTTTGAACCACGACAACGGAAAGCTCGTGAAGGACGAAATCCGAAAACTGGCGATAAAATGGAAATTCCAGAAACCAGAGTCCCGGCTTTTTCTCCAGGCAAACTGTTTAAGGAAAGGGTCGCGCCTCAATAATCGTCACAGGGACAGGTTCTTTGTTCAATCGACCACTGCATGGGGGGAATATCGCCTGGGCAGCTGCACTGGCAGGCTGTTCCCCTGATGCTATTTTAGATTTTTCCGCCAGTATCAATCCTTTAGGCCCGCCTGAGTCAGCGATCGCCGCGATTAAGTCGCATTTACCAAAGCTGAAAGCTTATCCTGACCCGGATTATCATCAGCTAAGGGCATCTTTGTCAGAGGTGCATCAAGTACCACCTGACTGGATTCTTCCGGGTAATGGTTCGGCAGAGTTGCTGACTTGGGCTGGCTGGGATTTGTCTGAGTTGGATCAGACTTTTTTGGTGACACCAGCTTTTAATGATTACTGGCGGGCTTTTCAGGCGTTTAATGTCAAAGTGGTGGAATGTCCCTTGTTGAGTGCGGTGGGAGAGGTTGTCCGTTTGGAGTTTCTGGACTGGAAAAAACAAACTCTCTCATCGCTCAACAATGGTTTGCTGTTGAATAATCCGCATAATCCTACGGGTAAATTGTTTTTTCAGGAAGCGATTTTGCCTTTGTTGGAAATGTTTGCTTTGGTGGTGGTGGATGAAGCTTTTATGGATTTTCTGCCGCCAGATCAAGAGCAAAGTTTGATTCCTGTGGTGCGTGAGTTTCCGAATTTGGTGATTCTGCGAAGTTTGACTAAATTTTATAGTTTACCTGGTCTGCGATTAGGATATGCGATCGCTCACCCAGATCGGCTACAACGCTGGCAAGCTAGACGTGACCCTTGGCCTGTAAATGTTTTAGCAGCAGCGGCGGCTCAAGCGGCGATCGCAGATCAACTTTTTCAGCAGCAAACTTGGAATTGGTTACAAGTATCTAGCATTAAGTTATTTCAAGGTTTGGCTGATCTTCCGGGTTTACAACCTTATGAAAGTGTAGCTAATTTCTTGTTGGTAAAGTCGGCGGTGTCTACTTCTTTACTGCAAGAAAAATTACTCAAAGAAAGCCAGATTTTGATTCGAGATTGTTTGAGTTTTCCTGAATTGGGCGATCGCTATTTTCGCGTAGCAGTACGTTCCGAAATAGATAACCAACGTCTGATTGCAGGATTAACAAAAGTCTTTGGGGAGTTTTGAGTTTTCAGTTTTAAGTTTGTCGGGGTGGGTTTAGCAAATAATTTTCTAATCGCAGCCAAACAATTAAAACAAAACCCGCC
>JBAVZX010000424.1:0-4921 GCA_049589015.1 Phormidium sp.
GTTTGTCGCAGTTGTTCCTGTGCTTCCTCCCAAGCAGTTTGGATGCGCTGCACTTGCGCCTGTGATTCTGTTCTTGCTGTTTGCGCCTTTTCCCATTCGGCTTGGATTTTTTGCAACTGAGATTCGGCTTTTTCCCATTCAGAATGAGTTAATAACAGTTCTTTTTGTGCTGCTTCCCAAGCTGTTTGAATTTGGTGCAATTCTTGATGAGAAATTTCTCCGAAAGATTGCACTTTTTTCACTTCTGCTTCTGCTGCTTCCCAAGCTGTTTGAATTTGCTGAACTTGGGATTCAGCTGTTTGCCAAGCTGCTTGAATTTGTTCTAATTGTTCTCGCGCTTCTTCCCAAGCTGTTTGAGCTTTTTGCAAGCGAGATTCCATGTCTTCGCTACGCAGTCTTTCGCGTAACAAAGCTGCGTCTTTTTCTGCCAAAATGTTGGCGAAGTTACTCTTATAAATATCCAAGTGTTTAGTAGATATGTAACGCACTAACTTTTCGTGATTTTCAGGAATTCGACAAATACTAACCATCGAATCTTCTCTGACTCGATAATCAAACATGACTTCAGGAATATGATAGAACTTCCAGCCTTTAGCTGCTGCACCTAACCATAAATCCCAATCCTCATAACCTAATTTATCGGGTATTTTATCATCATAACCACCACAATCTAGCCACACTTGTTTCCGTAAAATGGCACAGGCATCAATATAGTTACCCATCGCCAGTTTATTTATATCAAAATCTGGCACGGGTAAAATATCTGTTCTTTGATCGAAGAGTTGTACATCTCCATAAACAACTCCCACTTCGGGTAATTTATCGAGAATTTCGAGACTTTTGGTGAGATATTTTGGTCTAATTTTATTGTCGCTGTCTAATGGTAAGATGTAGCGCCCTCTAGCTTTACTAATTCCTTTATTTCTGGCTCTAGCTAATCCTTGGTTACTTTGGTCAATCACCAAATAACCGTTATCTTTCAAGTATTGTAAAACTTTTTTGGTTAAAGGTTCCGTCGAACCATCATTAACAATGATGATTTCATAATTAGCATCTTGGCAACTTTCCACGCTGGAAATTGCTTCTAAGATAAACTCTCCTTGGTTATAGCAAGGAATCACCACAGAAACGGCAATTTCTGAGTTTTCTTCATTCGTCAACTCTACTATTTCATTTTCCAATTCATCTGCTGATGTAGTTACT
This sequence comes from Phormidium sp., assembly GCA_049589015.1. GTDB lineage: Bacteria > Cyanobacteriota > Cyanobacteriia > Cyanobacteriales > Aerosakkonemataceae > Floridanema. The sequence continues at coordinate 1,204 of JBAVZX010000424.1, forward strand.
ATCTGAGTCTGCTTCACTTCCGTCAATCCTGCTAATTCCAAAGAAAAATTATCGGGTAAATCTGCTGCTGCTTCTAATTCTGCCAACAGGCTAAAGCAGTCTGAATATTTATTATAAATGTGTTCTACCAGTGAACTCTGCCAAGGCAAGTTAGTAAATAACCGCCAGTCGTAAATTTGCTTAAATTTCGCTTCCCAGTCGCTATCGGTAATTTGCAAATCCAACTTACTTTTTACCAGTTTAACTAATCGTTCTGGTTGTTCAATAATGGCGCTAACATTGACTAAAATACTTTGTTCTGAATGTTCCTGATAAAACTTTAACAAATGCCGATTATAAAATGCCCAAGCTTTCAGCGCATAGTCAGGACGTTCGGCAAAAACTAAGGAGTTAGGGCGAACAATTGAGTTTAATACATCCCAAGGGTAGCGGTAAACAAATAGGTATTTTACTTCTGGTAATAACTGATGCCAAAAGTGTAACATCAGGGTGGTGCGAGGATCTTTCCAACCCCAAATTTCCCCTTGTTCTTGACGACTTTTGATTAACTCTTTGGCTGGTTCTGTGTATTCGGAGAATTTGCTATAATCTAAAAATTCGCTGGTTGTCCATCCCCAATCATGCCAACCGATTTCTTCCCGACGGCAGGAATTAGTGAGGACTTCTCGCTGGAATTCTAAAAAGTCTAAGTCTTCAAAGTAGCCTTTGAGATTTAAATAGTCAGATGGAAAAAATCTCTCTCCTAAGTTTACTCCGATCGCTTGAATAAATGAAGCTACCAACGAAGTGCCTGAGCGGTGCATTCCTGTTACTATTATTGGCATTTGTTTTCCAGTAACTTTGATTTTTTGCAACTGTTGTTCTCGCATTTCATTTGCTATCGTTGGTTTAGTTATCCAAAAATTATTTTTGCTACCTTTGGCAAATAATCTACTAGGTATATCGGCAGATTGATCTAATTCGGCTAGTAACAAAAAATATTCTGTTTGGCTGTAACACCAAAATTTGATAGCATGATCTTGCCAATTTAAACAATTAAATATAGTCCGATCGTACAATTCTTTAAATTTCTCGTCATTCCAGGAACTTGTAAGTTTGATTTCTAATTTATTTTGCAATAGTTCAACAAGCTTAGTTGGCTCATTTAACCAAGAATTGACATTAAAAAGAATGCAGCGGTCTGAATTTTGATTATAAAATTTGAGGATATGATGATTATAATAAGCCCAAATTTTCAGCGCATAATCCTGTCTTTCAGAAAATAGACTGCAATTAAGACGAAGCATAGAATTTGCCACATCCCAAGGAAGTCGATAAACAAACAGGTATTTTGCGTCGGGGAGTAACTCGTTCCAAAAATCAAGCATCAACGAAGTACGCGGATCTTTCCACCCCCAAACGCTCAACTTTTCTTGGCGACTTTTTATTAACTCCCTAGCAGGTTCTACATATTTATGAAAGTTACTATAATCTAGGAATTCGCTAACCGTCCACCCCCAATCATGCCAACCAATTTCTTCGCTACGGCAGGAATTTTTCAGAACTTCCCGTTGAAATTCTAAAAAGTCTAAGTCTTCAAAATAGCCTTTGAGATTTAAGTAGTCAGAGGGAAATAATCTCTCTCCTAAGTTTACTCCGATCGCTTGAATAAATGAAGCTACCAAAGAAGTGCCTGAGCGGTGCATTCCTGTTACTATCAACGTCAGAGACATTGCTAATTTCCTGGTTTTGTTTGAATTAACTCGGCTTTTTCAGGCCATTTTTGGGCATTCAACGCCTTTTCTACTGCTGTTGCTTTCAAGGTAACTTGTTTGCCTTTAATTGCTAAAAATGTATTGCGGTCTGTTTCTTGGTTTAATCTTTTTCTTTCATAATTAATGACTGGGGGATTGTGACATTCATAAACTGAGGTAAAGCCAACTGCTGCTAGTAAGTTATAAAAAGAATAGCGGGTAAACCAAAAACTTTTCGGATTATCTAATGATTCCCACAAAGATTTTTCTTTTTCTTCTGACGTTGCTTGAGTACTATGTTCTACATAGCTGCTACCCCAATATTTCTGATCTTTATAAAGATAGCATTTTTCGGGGTTCATGCTTACGTGGGTGTCTGCGATCGCTAAATTTTCGCAAACCTCAGCTATACTTTCCATAAAGTAAAAAGCGTCGGGCAAATCCAAATGGTAAAAAATTCCCAAACATAATACTACATCAAAACTGCCATACTTGGCTTTACTAAGATTTCTGACATCATCTTGGAAGAACTGAAGATTATTTAAGCCTAAGAGATGTTTGGCAAAATTTGCCTTAGCAATATTCGCTTTTCTCCCCTCAACTCCGACTACTTGCGCCCCTTGTAATGCCAGTTCTATGGCATATAAACCTTCCAAGCAAGCTAAATCCAAAACTCGCAACTTTTCCCAAGGCTTATTAACAGTATCAGCAATCATCTGTAAGACTCGCCTTACTTTATTTTCCGAACCATTACCTTGGTCACTAATTGTGTAAATACCATTGCCCAAGTGAATGTTATGATCGCTCCATTCACCATGTTCGGCAATTATCTCCTGTTGTTTAAGTTTAATAATTTCCGGTTCCATTTACCCAAGCTAAAACACAATAAATCACAAATGTTCTCCCAAGGCGATTTCAATTTCTTCGGGATGTTTTTCGGTTAAATCTGAGTTGATGGTTAAACTTGGTTTAATCATCAAGTCAACAATAGCGGTACTGTAAGAATTAACTTCTGGTTGTACCCTAAACATAGCAGCATCAATATGCCTCGACAAAAAGGTAAAATGCCCATCAACTAAACCAGTGACACCTGCATTTAAGAAGTAAATGCCAGGGTTTAATAAACATTTGAAGTGGAACTTAACTATGACTATTGTTTCCGCTTCAACGTGATAAATTTCTTGGGAAGCAGCAGTAAATGAAGCACCTCCCAATTCTAAACCGCTGACAGTTTTAATTAACATTCCAAAGCGCACTTGTTCCGCAGGTTTTACAAATGCAACTGAGTAGGTGTAAATGTATTCTTTTCTGCCTACCAAATTGTTAACAACTGTACCATCGGGCATGGTAATGTGAGGATTAGTTATTTTGGCTCCTCGGGGCACATAAGAAATAGTATTTGATGGCACTAATTCGGGATCTAAAAATTCCCGAATTTCTGTTTCTACAACATTTTCCGGTGCAGATTCACAGGTAACATCAATAATTGTTTTGTTTTCTAGAACCGAAATGTGCTGTTTAAATGAATCGTAGCTAACGGTGTTTTGTAATTCCCGAATTTCTTCTCGTAATGTGTTAGCTTTTTCTTCGGGAGCATACATTAATTTATGATATTTATCGAGGACAAATTTCGGGTGATGGAAGAGTAATTTTTCGCCTCTATCCATTAAAATTGCGGCATCACAAAGGTCAATTACGGCGCTGGCGGAGTGAGAAACAAAGAGAATTGTGCCACCTCTGGCGCGAATTGATTGAATTCTCGAATAACACTTGCGTTGAAAAGCTTCGTCACCTACAGATAAAGCTTCATCTACGATTAAAATATCTGGTTCGACGCTGGTAGCCACAGCGAAAGCCAAGCGGACAAACATCCCGCTAGAATAGGTTTTTACTGGGTGGTCGATAAAATCGCCAATATCTGCAAAAGCGGCAATTTCATCAAATTTTTCGGCTATTTCCTGGTGGCTTAATCCCATCAACTGACC
>JBAVZX010000425.1:0-2646 GCA_049589015.1 Phormidium sp.
TGCCACTGGCAAATGATTTAATTCTGGGTCTTTTTGCAGACGCGAAAGTAACTCTAAACCGTCCATTCTGGGCATTTCAATATCACAGAAAATGATATCGCAAGGTAGACCAGATTTTAGTTTATCCCAAGCTTCTTGACCATCGCGTGCTTGTTCAACTCGGTAGCCAGTCTTATTAAATGTCATGGACAACAATTCACGAACAGTAATTGAATCATCCACAATTAATACTGTAGGTTCAGACTTGGGTTGCTCTGGTGTTAAAGTTTCACCTGAATCTTGATCCCAGACTTTGCCTTCATTGCGAATTAATCCGAGTGACAGGTCAACTAATTCTAATACGTCAGCGATCGGCATAATTCGACCATCCCCTTGGACTGTAGCACCAGCGATGCCCAATGGTTTAGGAATTGGCCCTTCCAATTGCTTAATTACGATTTCCTGTTCACCCAAAACTTGATCCAGTTGCAAAGCAATTAAATTGTTAGGACTCCGCAAAACCACGATCGAAATTACATCTTCTTCTTTAGTCCCACCATACACACCAGCCCGACCTAATTGCCGATTGTAAGTCAACAATTCACTTAATGGTTTGAAGGGTAAAGTTGTATCGCGCCAAGGAATGCAAGGGTTGCCTTCGGCATTAATAAGAATCCGATCTCTAGGAATATCTAAAGCATCTTCTACCCCGTCCATTGGGAAGGCAATTCTGGCTTTGTCACTCAAACAACAAAGTGCTTTACAAATACTCAAAGTCAGTGGTAAACGAATCGTGAAAGTCGTACCTTTACCTTGATTAGAATCAGTGGTAATTGTCCCCCGAATTTCGCTTAAAGAGGTAAGAACCACATCCATCCCCACACCTTTACCTGAGAGCAAATCTGCCTCATCCTTAGTACTAAAACCAGGATGATAAATCAGTTGGTAAAGTTCTTGGCGGGTCATACTTTCGGCATCGGTGCGAGAAATTAACTGTTTTTCGATCGCTTTAGTCTTAACTCGATCGGCATTAATCCCAGCACCATCATCTGAGAAAGAAATTACCGTTTGGTTTCCTTGGTGGAAAGCTTTAATCGTAATCTTACCCATAGGAGATTTACCAGCTTTTTGGCGAATTTCTGGGGTTTCAATTCCGTGCGCGATCGCATTATTTACCAAATGCTTTAACGGATCAGAAAAATGCTCCAAAATCAACTTATCAATCAGCGTTTCTCGACCTTCAATCTTAATTTCTACCTGTTTACCAAATTCCGCCCCCTTATCACGCACATAACGAATTAACGGGAAAACTCGCTCAATTTCCCCAAACGGCACCATTCTCGCCCTAGTTAAACCTTCTTGCAATTGAGTAGTAACTTGGCGGAACTGACGACTAACTTGTTCAGTTTCATCAGTCACAAATTCAATATCCGCCGTAGACTCCCTTACCCTCACAATCAACTCAATCATCTCTTGGGAAATGGTGTGGAAAGAAGTAAATCGATCCATTTCCAAAGGATCATAATCTGCGGAATGCTCGTTATGAGATGACTCATTAGCATCAGAATCGCTCTGATCATAACTCCTAAAAGTAGAACTGTAATAGCGATCGCGCCGCCGACTCGCCAACAGCGAAGCCTCCAGCAAAGAACGTTCATACAAATCCTGCATTCTAGATCCCACATCACTAAGTTGCTGCACCTGAGTCAGCAAATTATCCAAAAACTGCCTTAACCTTTCCTGTTCTTGCTCTAGAGTATTCCGGTTTACCACCAATTCCCCAACCAAGTTACTCAGATTATCCATCTGCTTAACTGGCACCTTCATTGTCTGTTCCAGAATCCCTCTCACTCTACTACGACTCGGCATTGCAGACTGGCTAGGTCTAGGTTTACTAACAACAGGCGAACCCTGTTTTTTATCAAATTCCGCCACCAGACTTTCCAAGTCAGAAAAATCAAATTCATTATTCGACTGTTGACTCGCTACCGCTGCCACTGCTGCCGCCGCCGCTGTGGGAATCGCCGCCTTAGCGACACTTGGCGATTCATCACCCAACATGGCTTCCAAATCACCAAAATCTAAATCATCCGCTGCATCTAGATTATTATTTGGCGCAGCAGCAACACTTGGGGGTTCTTCATCATCCAGCATCGCCTCTAAATCAGCAAAATCGGCAACATCTGGCGATCGATCTGAAGAAGGCGCTTCTTCCCGATCCAACATCGCCGCTAAATCGCCAAACTCGTCTGTTTCGCCAACATCAGCCGCAAAATCCCAATCCCCAGCACCATCTCCTGCATCTAATTCTCCCGGTAGTTCCAGATCAAAATTATCTAAACTATCCAAACTACCAGTATCCAGATCCAAAGTATTAGCTTCTAGGCCATTTTCTGTACTTGGTAAGTCAGACAACCAAGACTCTGAAACATCCTCTGTTGCTTCCGCAGTTAAACCATCAAAATCAAAATCATCATTTGTTGGCGATTCTGCAAAACTTTCCGGCACTTCCGCAGTTAAACCATCAAAATCAAAATCATCATTTGTTGGCGATTCTGCGAAACTTTCCGATACTTCCGCAGTTAAACCATCAAAATCAAAATCATCATTTGTTGGCGATTCTGCAAAACTTTCCGGCACTTCCGCAGTTAAACCATCAAAATCAAA
>JBAVZX010000426.1:0-5521 GCA_049589015.1 Phormidium sp.
CATCCACACATAAGTAAAAGATGTGCATACTGCCAGCAGAAGACTTTTTCAGAGGTTTGAAATATGGATAGTCAGGGGTATCGGATATACCAAAAAGAAAACAAAATGCGTATTCCGAACGTCGAAAGAACGACGATCTCTCACCCGCTACCTGAAGATTGGCAGGGTAAGGAAACGGAAACGCTAGAAAAACAGCCTAAATGTGCCAAAGCAATTCAATTAGTTACACAAGCAATTGATTGCCATCAAAATCAACAATATAATGCGGCAATTAAATTTTTGCAACAGGCTCTTACTATCTATCGGGAAATACACCATCGTTCCGAAGAGGGAGTAGTACTGGGGAAAATTGGCAATACTTTTTACGCTTTGGCTGATTATGTAAAAGCGATTAATTATTATCTGCAATGGTTGGATGTAGTGAGGGAACTTAAAGACCTCCGTACAGAAGGATTAGCGCTAGGAAATTTAGGTAATGCTTATCGCCACTTAGAAGATAATGTGAGGGCAATTGAATATCAACAGCAAAGTTTGGCCATTGCGAAGGCGGTAGGTGATGATCGCGGAGAGGTAGCGGCGTTAAATAATTTAGGACTGGCGTTTAAAGCATTAGGAAATTACGAAAAAACTGTGGAGTATCAGCAACAAAGTTTGCTGCTGATGCAGAAGTTAGGAGATCGACAAGGAGAAGCACAAGTTCTCCGAAATTTGGGCAATGTTTATTATGCTTTAGGAAATTATGCCCAAGCGATCGATGCTTATCAACAACGTTTAGCGATCGCCAAAGATATCCAAGATGGTAGAGGCGAATTACAAGTACTGAGAAATTTAGCCAGTGCTTGTTATGCTGTTGATGATTACTCTAGAGCAATTGAATATTACCAAATGCGTTTGCAAATGGCGCGACAAATTGAAGATCATCGGGTAGAAGAACAAACATTAGGAAATTTGGGAGTTACTTATGAAGCCATCGGAAATTTTGCCAAAGCAGTAGAATGTTATGAACAGCGTTTAACTGTAGCTATTTTTATGCAGGATAGCCGAGTTGAACAGCAATCTTTGGGGAGTTTAAAAGTTGCTTGCTATGCAATGGGCGACTACGGAAGAGCATTTAAGTATCAAGAAATGCGGAATGATTCCTCGCAAAATTTCATCGGTAATCGCTAATTTTTTGCTTGTATTACTCTCGCTTTAAAACTTGCAAAGTTTTCAGAGTTGCATCTGCACAACCAGTAATTTCGCTGCCAATTGCCTGAATATTTAGCAAATATTCAAGAGCATCTGGAGTAATCACTTCTCCCGGCATCAAAACTGGAATTCCTGGTGGATATGGACAAATTATTTCTGCACAAATTCTCGCTACTGCACGCTTTATTGGTAATGTTTCTGTTGCTGCAAAAAAAGCTTGCCTGGGGGAAATTTTTGGCGGTTGATTGTCTGAAAATACTTTAAAAGTATACATTAATTCGGGCAAATTAGCAAGTAAATTTTCTCCTTGATGCTCTTGAGCTAATTTCTGAAAAGCTTGCACTAATTTTTCAATATCGGCTTGAATGTTTCCTAAAGTAATAATAAAAGTCAGATGTTTTCCAGAGGAAAACTCAGGTATTACACCCTGTTGAGTTAGGAAATCTTCAGCAGCGAATCCTGTTAAGTCTAAGTGAGAAAGTATCACAGTTAGTCTAGTGCGATCGAGATTGACAAACCCTGCTGAAGGATACAATTCTAAAACCGATAATTGCGGAATTTGGCTAATTTCCTGTCTCGCCATTTCAGCCAGTTGTAAAGTTTGAGTCATTAACTCTTTGCCAGACAAAGCCATTTGTTGTCGCGCCGCATCCAAGGAAGCTAATAACAAATAACTGGGGCTTGTAGATTGGACTAATTGTAAAGCTTTGCTGATGCGATCGCGATCGATCCTCTCACCTTGAACGTGCAAAATTGAAGCTTGAGTTAAACCACTTAAAACCTTATGAATTGACTGAACAGATAAATCAGCACCTTTTGATAAAGCAGCCGGAGGTAAATTTGGATGAAAAGCAAAATGGGGGCCGTGAGCCTCATCAACTAATAGTGGAATGTTATATTGATGGGCGAGATTAGCAATTCCTTCCACATCCCCACAAACACCATAATAAGTAGGATAAACCATCATTACCGCTTTCGCATCAGAATGTTCTTTCAAAGCATTAGCAACACCTTCCAGCGTAATACTGTGAGCAATATCTAAAATTGAGTCATATTCAGGTTGGACAAAAATTGGAATTGCACCCGAAAGAATCAACCCAGAAATAACTGACTTATGCACATTCCGAGGCAAAATAATTTTTTCCCCATCCCCACAAGTTGCCAAAATAGCCCCAATAATTCCCGCCGTAGAACCATTCACCAAAAACCAAGATTCCTCCGCACCAAACGCCGCCGCAGCAAGTTCTTGAGCCTCCTTAATTACACCTTCAGCAGCCGATAAATTATCTAAATTTGCCAACTCCGTCAAATCAGCTTTAAACACCTGAGAACCCAACAAATCCCGCAACTTTTGCGAAACACCCCTACCCTGTTTATGCCCCGGAGTAAAAAATCCCGCATGGGAATCTTCCACATAACTTTTAATTGCATCTAACAACGGTGTTTTTGCCTGAAAATTCTGAGCAAGCATTCAATATTCCCCTAAAACCAAAGTAATCCTAAATCAATTAACAGAACTTCTCTTTCTTCTCCTTCTTCTCTTTCTTCGCGTCCTTCGCGTCTAAGTGCTACGCACCGCTACGCGAACGCGGTTCAAAAAAACTTTTCTCCTTTTCTTCTCTCTGTGTCCTCTGCGTCTCTGCGGTTCAAAAAAATCCAAAATCAAAAGAAATAGCCAATCAGAGAGATGAAATTAAAGCCAAACTTTCCTACTTTTAAAATAATCGAACCACAAAACAAGACTTTATGATTAATCCAGTTCCCAACCCAACACCCCAACCAGACATTCCCAGTCCCCTACCCGAACCGATTCCCAACCCAGTACCCCAACCCCTAGAACCAGTCCCCATTCCCGCACCAGAACGATTTCCAACTCCCGCACCAGAACCAGTCCCTCAGCCTGTACCAGAACCAATTCCCCAAACAGTGCCAGCGCCAATTCCCCAAACCGTTCCTTAGCGTTTAAAATCAGATTTGCACCCAGTTTTTAACCTTGGATTAAGATGCTAAGAGCCGGAATCGTCGGACTGCCTAACGTTGGTAAATCTACATTGTTTAACGCTTTGGTGGCAAATGCTAAAGCAGAAGCCGCCAACTTTCCTTTTTGTACAATTGAACCGAATGTGGGCGTGGTTGCTGTGCCCGATGAAAGGTTAAATGAGTTAGCTAAAATATCAGATTCAGTGCAAATTATTCCGGCAAGAGTCGAATTTGTGGATATTGCGGGTTTAGTGAAAGGTGCGAGTCAAGGTGAAGGATTGGGAAATAAGTTTTTATCCCATATTCGGGAAGTTGATGCGATCGTTCATGTAGTCCGCTGTTTTGAAGATGATGATATTATCCATGTTGCGGGTTCTGTCGATCCAGCCAGAGATATTGAAATCATTAATTTAGAATTAGGTTTAGCAGATTTAGATCAAATTGAACGAAAGATCGATCGCACCCGCAAACTAGCACGCACCAGCAAAGAAGCACAACTCGAATTAGAAGCATTAGAAAAAATCAGCGCCGTTTTAAACGAAGGAAAACCAGCCAGACAAGCTAGTTTAACCGACGAAGAAAAACAAGCAATTAAAGGTTTAGGTTTACTCACTAACAAACCAATAATTTATGCTGCCAACGTCTCCGAAGATGACTTAGCCAGCGGCAACGAATATGTAGAAAAAGTGCGCGAAATCGCCTCCCAAGAAAACGCCCAAGTCGTAATTGTTTCCGCCCAAGTAGAGTCAGAATTAATTGCTTTACCCGAAGAAGATCGAGCAGAATTTCTGGAATCTTTGGGAGTAGAAGAAGGCGGATTAAAATCTTTAATTCGTGCCACTTATGAACTTTTGGGATTAAGAACTTACTTCACCACCGGGCCAAAAGAAACTCGCGCTTGGACAATTCACGCCGGAATGTCAGCACCCCAAGCCGCAGGTGTAATTCACACCGATTTTGAGCGAGGTTTCATTCGTGCAGAAACCGTTGCTTACAAAGATTTAGTAACAAATAGATCGATGAATGCTGCTAAGGAAAAAGGTTTAGTTCGCAGTGAAGGTAAAGAGTATGTTGTGCAAGAAGGTGATGTAATGTTGTTTAGGTTTAATGTGTAAGTAACTCCAGCGAAATCTAAGCATCATTAATATTTTCAAAGTTAGATCTAGAAGGATAATCAATTTCTAGATCTACCGCAATCAATTCAAAACCATTATCATTTTTGTATTGTTCAATATCTAATCCCTTAGTCATTACTACCATGAGAAACAACTGGAAATCTCAAAAAACTTTTAGCTTTTTTCGCAGAACCATTCATATTTAACAACGATTTCAATATAAATTTGTGCTGTAAGGCATATACACCCAAGAACCCATATTTTCATCATCTGTACCGACAATTATTCCGCCATTCGCACCGGGAACAAGTTCGATCGCTTCCACCTTATGATAATCCAACCGATACAAAGGAAAAAGATCCAAATTTTCCCGAAATGAAACCTCATTTCCATTCACCACAAACACACCCGCAATATATACCGCAGATGTAAAAGGCCCATCATTTCCGGGATCGGTTGCTGAACTAATGAAAAGTACCCCGGAACGATCGATTTTTAAATCAGAAATATGTCGCAATTGCGGAGAATTAGGCCAAGGAACTGTTAAACTTTTACTACCCTTTAACTCAATTTTATAACTCGGTAAATTGAGCGTTCCCCAATAAATTATTCCAGCTTTTTCCCCCGATCCTCGTTCCGCCCAAACAGCTAATAATTTACCATCAATTTCCTGTATAGCAAATCCTTCAAAGTTGGGTTTTTCCGGTAAATTTGGTAAATCAAATTGTTTAATTAAAAAACTCTCTCCCTTTCTCTCACCCAAGCGGAAATAACATACCTTACCCTTGCTAGTTAAAGCCATAAAAGAACTAGATGCAGTGGGAATTGCAGTTACAGCTTCTAAGTCTGAACCGAAGTATAACTCATTTAAACCATTAGCCAAATTGAAAGGGAAATATTCAGGTTGATGCTTATCTTTAAGAGTAACAATTGCTAAACGACCTTCATCTTTGCCTTTATTATCATGTACAATCAAAAAATCTAAAGAATTATCTTTTCTCTCAATCAAAGCCATTCCACTAATACCAAAATTAATTCCACCTTTGACAGGTCGCCATTGTTCGGCTACAACTTTTTGAGAATTTAGTAATAGTATTCCTAGTATAATTAGAGGAAATAATAAACTAACGAATCTTTTCATTTAATTTAAAGTAAGTTAACTTATTGACTTGTCATTAGTCATTTGCCTTTTCGTATATCGATTACCCATTACTAAAAAACAAATGACTAATGACAAT
>JBAVZX010000427.1:0-2467 GCA_049589015.1 Phormidium sp.
TGTTGGGCAGGAAATGGGTAATGAAATTGATAAAGTTCCAGTAATTTAAGTAAGTCTCGGATATATTCGCTGGCAGGCTGAATATTGCCATAAATGAAGCTTACAGGGTTATTAATTTCATGGGCTACGCCTGCTACCATTTGTCCTAAAGAAGACATTTTTTCGCTTTGAATTAATTGGGTTTGTGTTTGTTGTAATTCCTGTAATGTTATTTCTAATTGTTGGGTACGTTCTTGACTTTGGGCATAAAGTTCAGCTTGGTTAAGGGCGATCGCTAATTGTACTCCTACTGCTTCGATTAATTCTACTTCACTCTCACTAAAAGGACGTTTATCATTAGTATGTCCAAAGCTAAAAGCGCCTACTTTCCCAGATTGAGTTTGAATGGGTAAAATTAAAATGGAAGTATAACGTAACTCCAAAAGAAATTCGCGCAAAATTGGATCTGGGAAAGTACTAACTTCATCAACTTGGAAGGTTTCCCGATGGAGAATTTTTTCACATAAAGGGCCAAGTACGGTAGCTTTGTATAATCCTAATATACTAGGTAAAAGCTCGTTTTTTGCTTCTTTAATACATTCCCAAGTTTGGGGATGAGCATCATAATGATACCACCCAAAAGCGGCGCGATCGATCTGTAATAAGTTACGCACTTCATTGACTGTAGTTGCTAAAATGCGATCGATATCTAAAGAATTGCGAATTTGATTAGCAATGTGATTAATTAATGCTTCTTGCTGTGCTAATTTGCGGAATTGGGCTTCAGATATTTGCAAAGCTATTTCGGCTTTTTTCCGTTCGGTAATATAAGTAGAAGTGGCAATAATTCGGTAAATTTTTTCTAATCGATCTTTTAGGGGTGTTAAAGTTGCCATTAACCAAACTTCTTCATCATCAAGCATCGTAGAACTTTCATAAGAAATAGAAGCTTTGGCAGCTAAACATTTGTTAAATCCCTGCCGAAATTCGCTAGCTAAATGTGGGGGAAAAAGTTCTTCAGGAGTTTTCCCAGAACTAGCTTGAGAACTAATCCCAGTAATTTTTTCTGTTGCTGGATTCCAACCAGCATAAGTAATATGATCATTTTCAGCAACATCGACGACGCATATAATATAATTAACGCCATCATAAATACTGGCTAAAAATTGTTCTCTTTCTCGTAAAGCTGTTTCGATTTGTTTGCGATCGCTAATATCGCGCCCTTCGGCAATTAATAATGTTACTTCTCCCGTGCGATCGCGCAGTGGCTTGAGAGAAAAATCAATAGTTGCTACCTGATTATCTGCGCCCCAAACATCCACTTCATAACGAATTAATTCCCCTTTTGCTGCTTGCTTAATAGCATTTTTAAGTTGTTCTTGTACAGGTAATAAATCCTCATAACTAGCCAGAGATAACCGGGTAATTAATCTATCTTCGTCTACCCACCATCTTGTTTGCCAAAAAGGTTTGTTAATTACATCTAATAAGTTAATTCCAGCAAAATCCAATGCGGCTTGATTGACTTCAACTAAAGTACCATTTGGTTGTAATAAAGCGACGAATTGGAATGATTGATCAAAAATAGCCCGAAATTTAATTTCATTTTCTTGCAGGGCTTTTTGTACTTGTTGTCTTTGGCTATCAACTTTGCTTAAAAATCTAGCGGTACACCAGATTACCCAATTAAAAAAGATAATATTTAAAACACTTAATAAAGTAATTGCAATTTCTGGGGAATAGGTACTAGAACGATAACCGATTAAGATTAACCAGCCGACAATTAAGGGCATTGCGATCGCCACAGGAGACATCCGCCGCGCCATAATTCCCCCAGCATTATCGCTGGTAAAAGTTTTCATCCAACCTTGTTCTGGCGTAGCAAATAGAATACCCAAGGATAGTAGAATAAATCCTATATTTGTGAGCAATAGCATCGTAGTATAAGACCCCAAACCGTAAAAATTTTTGATTTGGTAAGCGTAGCCCAAAAAAACCATTAAAGAGATTAAAAAGCCCAGTACACTCAAAAACTGTGCATAACTATAAAACTTTTTTATTAATAATATTAAAGCTATTCCTAGTGAAATAAAAGTAATAATTGTATTAACTGGTAACTCTCCGGGAATCTGAAATATATTTATCTGCGATAATATAGGAAATTCAGGTAATATTGCTAATAGTTTCAGAGTAATCAGCAAAAAGAAACAGCTAATAGTAATAATATTAAAAATGTTCCATTGATTTCTGATTTTTTGATTATGCCATAACCATAATGTTAAACCCAACAAAATCAGTCCTAATCCCGGAACAATTATCCCAGTTGAACAAAGATAAAGACCAATTAATATGACAATAATACTGGTAAGTTTAGAGAGCAATTTTAAGGATTTAATAAATTTGGAAATTTTCCCTACGTCTTTTTGTCTGGCTGAAGATTCCATATTTTTCTCTGACAAATCGCTATAATTTAAAAGCCATGCTGCTA
>JBAVZX010000428.1:0-2297 GCA_049589015.1 Phormidium sp.
GCTCTAGATAAAGCGGTGCGTTGCGCTCTTGCTCTAGTGATTTGATGAAGCGGTGCGTTGCGCTCTTGCTCTAGTGATTTGATGAAGCGGTGCGTTGCGCTCTTGCTCTAGTGATTTGATGAAGCGGTGCGTTACGCTCTTGCTCTAGTGATTTGATGAAGCGGTGCGTTATGCTCTTGCTCTAGATAAAGCGGTGCGTTACGCTGCGCTAACGCACCCTACGCTAAATTAACTATCTCTAATTGCGGGGGACATTATTAAATCTTTGGCAGCTTTTTGCATTACTTCAATATCTGAATTTGACCAAGAACGAGTGTCTCGACAATTATGTGCAATTAATAATCCCCATAATTTTCCTTGATTTAAAACTGGTACGGCTAAGTTAGCACGCACTTTGAGATTGCGAAGAAAGTCTCGGTGACATTCTTGAATTTCTGCGGTTTCAATATCAGGAATTGCTCTGACTCTTCCGGCTAGATATAAAGCGGCATATTCACCATTAAAACATTCATTTGGCCCGGTATTACCAAATATGGAAAATTCGCTAGAATTTAAAGATTCAAATGTTACTCTTCCTTCCCACTCGCGCACAAAGTAATATAAAACTACTCGATCGACCTGAAGAAACTCTCGTAAATCATTTGTGGTTTTCTGTACTAAGAAGTCGCGAGATAGATTCGCGCCGAGGCGATTAATCACTCTTTGTAAACCTTGATCAATCATAATATTTTTTCTGACAACTCACATATTTTAACCATAAATTTAAATGGACTAAGCTTAATTTTAGATTAAATAAATAAAAATGCCTGGGCTGATAGTAAGACTTTTGGGTATTCTTGATGGCAAAAACAGGGGAAAAATAGTTAATTTTTTCTCCTGCTGTGGTTGCTATTTTCTTTAGCATATCCAATGATTTACTAGGTATCAACCATTAGAAGGAGGATACATTCCCCAATATTGAATATCCTGCTTACTCAAGATACCTTGAGCTTGATTTATTTCCTCATTTGAGCCATCAACTATTAGGAAATAATTACCTGCAAGCAGTCGATCGCTATACACTCTCGCCTGTTCTTCGGGAATGCCTATACCTATTAGAGATGTCACTAAATTAGCATTGGAGACTGTTCCCATTGCCACGCCACCCAAAGTCGTTAATAAGGCTACACCAAGGCTTCCTGCTGCTAAAACTGGGCCAATACCAGGCAATGCTAAACTGCTAAGTCCTACTAATAATGTTCCCCAAGTGCTACCTGTGGCAATATCAGCAACAACTGCTGTGGGAGAATTGACATTTTGTTCGCCTATGCTATGGGTAGTTTTGGCACCACCGACGCGATCGCCTTTTTCCAAATCCTTAGCAATAATAGAAACTTTCTCCATTGGAAAGCCGGATTTTTTTAATTCAGTAAGTCCTATTTCTGCTGCTTCTCGGTTAGAAAATACTCCGAAAGCACGAGTTTTTGCGCTGATAACCATATTTTACCCCTGTTATAAATTAAACACAAATGTCAGATTATTTGGTTAATTTCTTCTCCCATTTTTGTGATTATGGTTACATTATTCATCAACCCAAAGACGGGGAAGTTTCTTTTAGTAACCAATTTTTAAAATCTCTTCCTACATCTACCCTACGGTAGAGAGCATTGATCCCGGCTCGCACTGGATAATTGTGCCAGATGTAACTTTGGTCATTCTTACGCTATCCAAAGCCAGAAGATCATCCTGCAATAAGCAGAAAACCAGTAACCCAAAAACCTAATTCAGTCCACAGAAGTATTGATTAAAGAAAAAACTATGACAACCGCACCAGCAAGTATAGACAACGATCAACTTGACCTCAAACAACTTTTAAGAACTTTAACCGAAGTCAAAAAAGGCAACTTCGGGGCGCGAATGCCGATCGACCAAACTGGCATGGCGGGGAAAATTGCCGACACTCTCAATGATATTATTGAGATGAACGAACGCATGGCGGCGGAACTCGATCGCATTAGCAACGTCGTCGGTAAAGATGGGAAAATTTACGAACGCGCCTCTTTGGGCGGAAGTGTTCGAGGTGCTTGGAAAAATTCGATCGACTCACTCAATACTTTAATCACCGACTTAGTACAACCTACCGCTGAAACTGCTAGAGTAATTCGGGCAGTTGCTAACGGCGACTTATCCCAAACAATTCCTACAGAAATCGAAAATCGACCTTTGCGCGGCGAATTTCTCCAAACTGCCCAAATCGTTAACACAATGGTAGAGCAACTTAACTCCTTTGCGGGAGAAGTTACCAGAGTGGCGAGAGA
>JBAVZX010000429.1:0-1619 GCA_049589015.1 Phormidium sp.
CTTAAAACATTGACGAAGCTAACATTACCCCGCAAGGGAGGCTCGAAAGAGCAAAACATTATGCGTACAGGATTGCGAGGTTTGAAGCGGTAATTGTCTTATTTGTAAGTGCAACACAAAAGCACACTCCCGCCAACCAATCCCAAGGCGGTAATGAATACGAAGATTCACGGTGGTTAAAACCACTCGTGTCGTTTTTCCTCTCAGGGTTAAAACCACTGAGTTTCCAAACTACCGGATTTTCTTTATGAATTTTGATCATTACGAACCAGGGAATTTTTACGATGAATTGTTTATTGCTAAAAATCAACCACGCCCAGAGGTGATTCCCTTAATAGAAAGGATTAATTCTCTACCAGCAGATGAAATTTTACAAAGACAAGAAGTAGCACAGCAAGCTTTGTTTAAATTGGGAGCTACATTTAATGTCTATAGCGATAATCAGGGTACGGAAAGAATTTTTCCTTTTGATGTGATTCCCCGGATTGTTTCCGCTAAAGAATGGCAGATTTTAGAAGCGGGATTGAAGCAACGGATTTATGCACTCAACTGCTTTATTACTGATATTTACGACGCACAAAAGATTGTCGGTGATGGAGTAATTCCTGTTGAAGTAATTACCACTTCCAAAGGATTGCTGAAACCTTGTATTGGATTAAAACCACAGGGCGGAATTTGGTGTCATATTACTGGTACAGATTTGGTCAGAGATAAGGATGGACAATGGTATGTTTTAGAAGATAATTTGCGTTGTCCTTCGGGAATTTCTTATGTTTTGGAAAATCGCCGGGTAATGAAGTCTGCTTTTCCCAAAGTTTTCGAGACAATGGAAATTAAACCTGTTGATGATTACCCCAGTCATTTGTTAGATACTTTGTTGAATTTAGCACCGGAAAGTTTACCCAGTCCAACGGTAGTAGTATTAACTCCCGGAACTTACAATTCTGCCTATTTTGAGCATTCTTTTTTGGCGCAACAAATGGGTGTAGAATTGGTAGAAGGCAAAGATTTAGTAGTTGCTGATGGCTATTTACAAATGCGAACTACTAAGGGGTTAAAAAGAGTTGATGTGGTGTATCGGCGCATTGATGATGATTTTATTGATCCCTTAGCTTTCCGGCGAGATTCTACTTTAGGTGTACCGGGATTAATGGATGTGTATCGATCGGGAAGAGTAGCGATCGCTAATGCACTAGGAACCGGAGTAGCTGATGATAAAGTCATCTATGCTTATGTACCAGAAATGATTCGTTATTATCTGCAAGAAGACCCCATTTTACAAAACGTTCCCACCTACCTTTGTTGGCGCGAAAAAGACCTCAGTCATGTATTAGCTAACTTAGAAACTTTAGTCGTTAAAGCTGCTAACGAATCCGGCGGTTATGGAATGTTAGTCGGGACTCAATCCACCTTAGAACAAAGGCAAGAATTCGCCGAAAAAATCAAAGCAAATCCCCGCAATTACATCGCCCAACCCACCATTTGCTTATCAAGAGTTCCCACAATTGTAGACCGAGAATTTACCGGATGTCACGTAGATTTACGCCCCTACATTTTATATGGTAAAGACATCTACGTTCATCCCGGTGGATTAACTAGAGTCGCTTTAAAAAAATTAA
>JBAVZX010000430.1:0-6617 GCA_049589015.1 Phormidium sp.
CCCCCAAAACCGCCCCCTCCTCAAACAAGGAATCAAAGGAGATTGGGTCGTATTTTTACAAGATGAATTAAATGGATGTGGCTATGGGCCAATGAATTTAGATGGAAATTTTGGTTCCCAAACATTAGCAGAAGTTAACAAATTTCAAAAAAACCTCGGTCTTAAGGTAGATGGCATTGTTGGCAAAGTGACTTGGACTAACCTTGATAAACATAGAAAAATCATCGGCTGGATGCCAGAGTGGCCTAGTTCCTTAACTTTAAGAGGAATGGCTGGTACTGATACCTTGCAAAGAGTCCAAGCTACGATGATTCCAGAAGCTCAGAAATTGATGGGCGCTTTTCCGCGTTTTTGGGGCAGATATTTCCAAGGTAATCTTAATTCTGGAGAATACTTCCGGGCTACGGAAAATAAACCTCTCCGAGATGCAGGAATTAGAGTTTTACCCATCTCTCGCCAAACTAACAGAGTAGATGAATCTCAACAAATAGGAGAACAATTAGGCAGCCTTCATGCTACAGATGTTTTAAAGACTTTTGGAGAAACTTATTTAGCTTCTCAACAAGTAGACGGCTTGTATTTTTTCCTAGATGTGGAACCAACAGATCCTTTATCTGTTGGCTTTTATTTAGGATGGTCAACAGCCGTAATTAAAAGCAGTACTAAGGTAAAATTTTTGCCTGCTGTTTACTTAAATACCGCAGATAGTACCACTACTAAAAACCTGAGTACAGCCATGAAATCTGGCGCACAATGTCATGGTTTATGGGTAGCTAATTATGGTAATAATCAAGCTTTAATTTCCCCTTGGAATAAAGAAAAAGCTAAAGTTGCTACCCCCGTTCCCTGTAAAGTACTGATACATCAATATGCCGGAGACATTAAAAATGGGTTATATGATTTTAACCAAATGAATCCATTTTTAGATAATCAAGAATTAGTCCTTAAGCGATTAATTTTACCACCTGCGTAACTATTAAACTATCCTCCCAAGTTTTTTGGTTAGAAAGTTGCAAATAAATCCTCTGTTTGTGGTAATTTGGGAGGAAACCCAAGATCTAGTAAGGTTGATTTATGGCTTTTAATATTAATGCTCTAAAATTACAAACAATTACAAAAGGATCGACAGGGCCTTATGTCATCGCTTGGCAACAATTTTTGCAGTTCAAAAACTTTACAGTTGGTGCAGCTGACGGAGCTTTTGGTAATGTCACAGATATAGCTACCCGCAATTATCAGGAAAGAAATAGTTTACCTGTAAATGGAGTGGTAGATACTACAACCTATCGCAAGGCTTTAGAACAGGGATATCTATTTTTTGTCCCTAATCGTACTGCTAATATGATTTTAAGTTATCTCAATTTTGGGGTAGCAGAAATTAGAGATTTGCAGCGAAGTTTAAATGTTATGGGATCTTTGGTTCCCCCATTAGCGATTGATGGTGATTTTGGAGCGAGAAGTGTAGAAGGATTAGGAGAAACTTACAAAAAGATAGATATCAGGTTTCGTCCGACATTAGAACTAACTCTTTCCGCCGCAACTAAACAGAAGTTAGGCACAGATTTGCCAGCAGCTTTAGATAATATTACCGAATATGCGAGAAGATTAAGACAACAATTAAGTGGTGTCCATTGGGTCAAGTTTTTTCCCGGTAGAAATACAATAGCTGATTTAGCTTCACCATTTCGCCAAAGAGTCGAAGCATTTGAGCAAGCACTACGAGCCGCAGGTGCGAAAATGGTGATTGCTAGTGTTTATCGACCGCCACAAAGGGCTTATTTAATGCACTATTCGGCGCGGGTTTCTCGTGGAGAAATTGCACCTCAAAATGTGCCATCTTATGCGGGTGTGTCTATTGATTGGGTGCATTATACAAATGCTGGTTCTGTGCAAGCGGCGCGAGATATGGTAAATGCTTATGGCATTGGTAGTAATCCTGTGGCGTTAACTTCTCGCCATACTCAAGGTTATGCTATTGACTGGGAAATTACTTGGTCAGGAACACTTAATGTGAGAAATGCTCAAGGCAGAATCATTAGTATTGGTACACCTCAGACTAGTTATCAAAATAGTGTTCTTTGGCAAGTAGGTGCTACTTATGGTGTCATTCATTTGCGATATGATCCGCCTCATTGGTCGATCGATGGAGGTTGATTTAAGAATATAAAGGGCAATAAAGCTGGTTCGTTATCAGGACTTTAGTCCGAATCTTATTTGACAATAAAACGACTAAAGTCGTTACTACGAACTTAATAATTAGCAGAAGTTTGTGGTGTCCAATCTTCTCCAACGCGCAAGGTTAGGTCTGATTCAATATCACCAATAGAAGCAGGTTCAATTTTACCCATTCCTAAAGCTGATTGTAATTTTTCTGCTGCTTTAATATCGCCTTTTTGGACAATAATTTGGGTGGTTGTTTGGGTTTCAGGCCAATCACGAACTAAATAAATATTGCGGAAACCTAATCTTCTTAAATATTGGGCGGCGCGATTACTAATGTTTGATTGACCAGAGGCATTTTGAATGGCAATGCGAACAGAAGTTGCGGAATTATTTTCACTGTCGTTAGGAATTTCTTTGACTTTTACACCGAAAAAGTTTTGCATGACGCGATCGCGTTTTTCCTCATCAACTACCCAATAACTCCTGCCATCAAACTCTCCCGTTTCACTAAATCGACCAGGTAACATTACCATTTTAATATCAGTTTGTTCCAAGTTCAGGCCAAAATTTGCTAAGGCTAACATTTCTTCCCAATTTACATTAGTATCAACATACTTTTGCATGACTGACATAATTTGGGGTAAGCGAGGCAAAATACTAGGATTTGTTAAACGTTGTCTAACAGCTTTTAGTAATAACTGTTGTCTTTGGACTCTGCCAATATCGCCATTTTCATCTTGACGGAATCTGGCAAATTGTTCTGCTTGATCTCCATTGAGAGTTTGTAAACCTGGTTCTAAATCAATTTCTAAACGTTGAGTTACATCTTTATATTGCATTTTTCTAGGGACAAAAACTTCCACCCCACCGACTAAATCAACTAATTGCCGGAAAGCTTCTGTTGTTACTCTGACGTAGCGATCGATCTTGACTCCATCCAGAGTGTTGCTAACAACTTCAGCTGCTAAAGCTGCACCACCATCAACATTTGCTTGGTTAATTTTCTCAATGCTCAAAAATGGATTATTAACATGAGTATCGCGGGGAATAGACAGCATTTTCACCGAGTTATCTTTCGGATCTAAACGCACTAATAATAATGTATCGCTGCGACCATTTAAACCAGCAGGTGAGTCTGTCGGTGCATCAGGAACTCGGTCAACTCCCATGACTAAAATGTTAACTGGTTGCGTCATTTTATAGACAGCAAACTTTTTGACAATATCAGTTAGCGATCGCGTTTCCTGTTCTCCAGCAACAAAAGGTAAAGGTGTAAAAATTCCTAAACCAATTCCCAAACTAGCAGCAACAGCGGTTGTGACACCAAATGTTAAACCCCACAACAAACTGGGATTTTTCACAGTTGACTCAATTCGCTTTACTGCGCTATTTTTTAAAGTTTGCCATCGCTGAACCGGAGTAGTTTTCTCCGTTTCTGATGGAAAATTAGCCGACTGAGACTCGGAACCATTATTGATCGGTTCTGCTGTATCTAACATTTTTCACACTCCTACCACACCAAAAGCAATTGTGACTTGCTCGTATTAAGTTAGTTTAATTTACTAACTGGAAATAGAAAACGGCTAATTGCCTTTTTTGTCAAGTCACAGCATTATACAGGGATTTTACCCTGTTGGAGAAGAGTATAATATGAAACCGCAGAGACGCAGAGAACGCAGAGAATGAGAAGAGAGGGAGAAACGGGGTTTTTGCACCCCAAATTGGGCAAAACCCGGTTTCTCAGAGTTCTTCAAATGGGCGATCGCTAATGTGGTTGTATGCTATTAAACAGAGTTCCCCAATTTACTCTATTGGCGGAGGTTTCTGTTTCTTTGACTTCAAAGGTGAGGTGACAAGCTTTTGGTTGTTCTAACGCCTGTACGCAAAGTTCGGCGATATCTTCTCGGCTTACTTTCCCGCGAATGTTATCGCCTTGTTCAAAAACTAAAGTTTTGCCTCCTGCTTCTTCAGTTAATGCAGTAGGTCTGATAATTGTGTAAGCAAGTCCACTTTCTCTAACGCTATCTTCTCCCCGCAATTTCCAAGTTAAAATTCCCCCTAACGCATCATTCATTCTCACTGCTGGGGGTTCTTCTTCTAAGTTAATTCCCGGACGACCTGGACGAGTGACACCAGCAGAACTGACTAAGATAAACTGAGGTAAACTCGCGCCATTATAAGCTTTAATTGTTTCGATTTGCAAGGCAAAACCGCCTGGGTTAAAGTTGGGATTGAGTGCGCCATCATATTCAAATTTGCTCAACATTAATTGACAAGAACGAATGTTCTTAGCATCAATTTTTTCCGTATCGGGTAAACTTTTAGCACGAAAAACGGGAACTAAATCAGCAAAATGAATGCGAATATCTATCCATGTATTTGCGATCGTATCGAAGGAATAGCTATAACCAATACCATCCCATTTTGTATCAGTTCGCAGGAAAAATTTATAACGTTTGCCATCACCTTTGACGCGCAACTCGACACCTTCGTAAGCAGATAAATCTAAAGCTGTGTCAAAATTGCGAGTGCGAATGGAAGCGAAACCTCCCGAATTAGCAGTGGAAACATTACCAGCAAATAACGCAGTGTTATCGACTAATTGGATATTGCTGGCGCTAACTCCACCCATAACTACATCATCGATCGCACCCCAAACATTTTTTATTTCCTCGCTAGCAGTGCGAAAATCAAAAATCATTTTCTCATCAGCTTTCCCCAAATATTTCGCTGCTGCTTGCACCAAGTTTTTCACACCTTGGTATTCCACAAGTTCGGGAGAATCTACCACTTCCGGCATATAAAATTTCACGCCTTGATAGTATTTTTCCCGGTTAGGAGTGTCACCTTCTACAGGTTGTACACGCGCACCTGTGCAACAAATTACAGCAGTAATATTTTGGAAAACTTGCTCAGTTAAAGTTTCCGGTTTGGTAATATCACCTGCTACTAATTCTAGGTTATTACCCAACATTTCTTGTGCTTTTTCCAGATTTCGCACCAAGGCGCGGACTTGATAACCTCGATCGACCAATCGTTTAACTACGCGCTTTCCCACACCGCCAGTTGCACCAGCTACTAGCACTACTCCCACTCTTTTTCCTCCCTCAAATTGAGTTGATTTTTCAGTGAAATTTCCGGTAAATATCCTCTGAAGACAGTTGACAAAAGGAATTACCTCAAAGTAAGTGAGAGTTTGGAAAAACCTGCCAAATTCCCAAGGTGCGCGATTATTTTCCGCCATGATCTATCCTTGTTAGTTAGTGCGATCGTCCTACCTTATTTTAAAGCTGGTTACTTATGATTAGTAACTGGTGACAGGGAAGAGTATTTTTATTATAAAAATGCCACTAGGAATTTTGATTTTACGGGGTTGGCTTTGTTGAAGATGGGGTAGCAGTATTTGTTGATGTAGGAATTTTTGGTGAAGAGGGTGTGTTTTGTACAGGACTCATCATTCTTATAGAATCAACTTTTGAAGCGAATGTGTAATAAGCAACTACATTAGTACCTATGATGGTTACTAATGCGAGAAATAACCCGATTAGATTGTTTCTGAAATGGCTACTTACTGCTCCATCTATATTGGACACCTTTTCCGCTAACAAACTGAAATCATTTTTAGTAACCAAAGGACTCGTTGAATTGGATAATTCTCTTCTGATGATTTCTAGGCTTGGAATATCTTTTATCTTTTCATTAATTCTATCTAAGTCTGTTTCACGGATTCCTTTAATTCCCGTCTCAAGAATGTCTAGCGTTCTACTGAGATTTTCAAGTCTCTCTTTAAAGACCGTAAATTTCCCTTCTAAAGTTTCGTCTATTCCCTTGGAATATTGTTTAAAACGGTCTACTTCTTCCTTAAAATCACTTAATTGCTTATTAAGTGTTTTAACTGAGTCATTGGAAGATATCCACAAGTTTGACAGTTGTTCTACTGTTAATGCCGTGCTAGTAACCTTACTAGAAAGAGCAATTATTTCACTAACGTTCTTAGCCAGACTATTTTTCGTACTCTCTAGTTCTTCCGTGATACCTTCTATAACTTTTTTCAAGCTTGTCAAAAACTCGATACGCTGTTCCTCTGTAGGTTTTGTAGTCATGGCTTTATAGCTGTAAATTAATATTTAAAATTTTCATATTATAGCACTATACAACACACAAACGAATTCTTGCTCCATTTTAGTTAAAGTGCAGAAAAATGGCGAAATGAAAAAGTGAGTACGAAAACTAAAACCTGATAAATGTTAGGATACAGGTCGCCTTATATGCGTAAATAAGAATCTTGTAGGAAGATGACTCAATCCGAAATGATTACCGTTTCGGAAGCCTCTAAGGTATCGGGTTACACGCCACAGCACATCAGGTTACTGATTCGTCAAGGACTGATAACTGCTCGTCGTGCTGGTGGAATCTGGTTAATTGAGGCTTCCAGCCTACGCCATTATATAGAC
>JBAVZX010000431.1:0-4284 GCA_049589015.1 Phormidium sp.
CCCCCTTAAAAGATTTAAAACTCACTCTTATCCCCCCCTTAAAAGATTTAAAACTCACTCTTGTCCCCCCCTTGGTAAGGGGGGTTAGGGGGGATCAACTATCTGTAGCAATGTGTTTAAATTGCCCTAGAAAGCAGGTTTTCTGTTCTTGGTTTAGTGTGAGTATCAAAAATTATTGCAATATTTCTTACTAACAACCTCCCCATAGATGTAACTTCAATCCGGTTAGCAGATAATTCAACTAACCCATCTTTTTCTAAAGGTTTTAATGCTTCTAATTCAGATGCAAAATAGGTATCAAAGTCGAGATTATATTTCGCCTCAATCGTGGATTTATCCAACTGGAAGTTAGACATAATTTGCATAATTACATCCCGGCGCAAAATGTCAATCTGACTAAGTTTAAAACCGTGACTTACTGGTAAAGAACCAGCGTCAATTGCTTGGTAATATTCCTTCAAAGTTTTCTGATTTTGCGCCAAAGTATCTTCCAACATACTAATAGAAGTTGCACCAAAACCAAAAAGATCGATTTCCGGTTTAGTTGTATAACCTTGGAAGTTGCGTTTTAAGGATTTTTGTTGTTGTGCGATCGCTAATTCATCATTCGGTTTAGCAAAGTGATCCATCCCAATAAACACATAACCATTATTGGTCATTTCTTCAATCGTCATTTGCCAAATTTCCAGCTTTTCCTGTGGTTTTGGTAAAGCAGCTTCCGGGATTTTTTTCTGTACAGGTTTCATCCAGGGAACATAAGCAAAATTAAACACCGCAATGCGATCGGGATCTAATTGAACTGTCTTTTTAATTGTTTCCTTAAAACTAGACAAAGTTTGGAAAGGTAAACCATAAATCAAATCAACATTCACACTTTCAAAACCCGCATCTTTAATCCATCCCATCGCTTCAAAAAGCATTTCTTCTGGTTGTACCCGATTCACTGCTTCTTGCACTTCAGAATTAAAATCTTGAATCCCGAAACTAATTCTGTTAAATCCTAGCGACTTTAAGAAGAAAATATAATTTCTATCTACATATCTGGGATTAATTTCGATCGAAACCTCTGCATTAGCATCAAACTCAAAATGACGATTGATTTTTTCCCAAAGTATTTCTACTTGTTCTAAAGATAAATAATTCGGAGTACCACCGCCCCAATGCAATTGTAAAACCTTCCGTTGCGAGTCAATTAAACTCGATGTAAGCTCGATTTCTTTAAATAAGTATTCCAGATATTTATTAGCTAGCTTTTTGTTACTAGAAACCACTACATTACAACCACAAAAGTAACAAGGACTTTGACAAAAAGGTAAATGAAAATATAAAGATAAAGGTGTATGACGAGAGTTAGAAGCTTCTATTGCTTGGCGATAATCCAACTCAGTAAAATCTTTGCTTAACTCAGTTGCAGGTGGGTAGCTAGTGTATCGAGGTGTGGGATTGCCGTATTTTTTAATTAAGTCGAAGTCAAAACTTACATCTTGCAAAGAGAATCTCATTTACCTTGTCTCCACAGTTGACCAATGATTAGATATTGCTATAAATTAGTATTTAACCTTAAATTGCCATTTACCTATATAAAGATTAATAAAAATTAATATTTTATGTAAAAAAAGAAAAATTTATTCACTTTTTATACATTGACATAATTTAAGCCGAGCAGAAATAATAGAAATGTCTTTAGTCTGGAAAAAATACAATGCTTACAGCAGAAGATAAAGAAAAGATAAAACAGCTATTCAAAGAATGTAGAGAAGTTGACTTTGAGCCAAGAGCACTTTTCCACTTAATTGCAAGTAGAGATCCCAGGTTAGTGAGTATAGTATACTCAGTTTGTAGGCAAGATGACGGTACAATTGATGAAGGAGAAGCTGAATTATTAAGTTGGCTAGATACTTTCATTATGGGTGGTTCTGACGATCCGTTTATCGATCGTTATCGCGATCGTTATCGCAATCGTTATCCCGATCGTTATCGCGATCGTTATGAACTTTATCGCGATCGTTATCGTTTACCTGAAGATATGAGCGAATTAAGTGAATTAATTGAATTACTAATAGAGGTAGAAACAAGTGAATAATTAACTTTTTTTGAAGTTTAGGACAAGGAGATAATATTTTTCATAAATAATTATCTCCTAATAATAAAACGTTATGAATTCAGATTTTTCTAAACTTCTGAATCATGATTAATTGCAGTAAAACCATCAATCATGAACAGAACCATCTGGCATAATTGCGCCTTTTAAATTAGCATCAGTTAAGACAGTTCTGGTTAAATCTGCGCCTAATAAATTAGCTTTTTGTAAATTTGCTCCTGTCAAATCAGCGTAGCTTAAATCTGCACCTTGCAAACTAGCTTCACTGAGATCGGCTAGATAAACTTGCTCCTTTTTCCAAATTGCTAAATTAGTCCGACAAAGTTTAGCACCATCCAAATTTGCTTGATTTAATTGAACTCCATTTAAGTGAGCATAACTAAAATCTGCATTACTTAAATTTGCGCCTCTTAAATCCGTTTTTTGGTGTGAAGTAGGACGAAGATCAGCTTCAAACAAGATTGCTTTAGCTAAATTGGCGCTACTCAAATTACAACCACACAAATAAGCTTTGGCAAAATTTGCTTGTTCTAAGTTTGCTTTAATTAATATTGCACCGCTTAAATCCGCTTCCCGCAATTGTGCTAAAGAAAGATCGGCTTCACTTAAATCAGCACCCCAAAGAATTATTTCACTTAAATTTGCTTGACGGAGGTTAGCTTGAACTAGATTTGAGTGTCCTAATCTAGCTTCGCGCAAGTCACTATTGCTGAGGTTAGCACTGTGAAGATTAGCATCCACCAAGTTAGCTTCCCGCAAATCAACTCCAGCTAAATCTACTTCAGCAAAATTCCTTTCTGCTGCTGCATATCGTCTCAGCAGTTCATCGACATCCATAACTTTTAAGCTGTGATCTTTATGTGCGTTTTGTATCATGACACAATTTTATTAGAAATGTTCTAATAGTTTGATTAAACTTTTCTGGTTCGACTAAAAATGCCCAATGATTTCCCGGAACTTGACTAAGCTGTAAATTTTTCAGATACTTTTTGTAAGGTTGTAACTGCCAATCAAAGCGATTTACACCTTTTTCTGGTTGGATAAATAAGGCGGGAATGTCGATCGCACTCACAAACCCCGGTTCCAACATCACTTCATCAAAAATACCATCCCGTGCCGCAATTGTAAATTTACTTACCCAAGTTCCATCAGCTTTTTGTACCAGACTTTCTTGAAAAATTTCCTGTTGTAAAGGAGTCCAACCTTGGTATTGATTCAATAATTTTGCCTGTGCAACAGCTGCTTCATAACTAGCAAATGGTCCCATCCCTTTCAAAAAAGGCAAAACTTGATATAAAAAGGGAAAAGTTAACTTAACTAAGCTGGGAAATTTCCAAATAAAAATCGGATCGACTAAAATCATACTGCGAAAACGTTGGGGATTTTGTCTCGCCCAAATAGCCGCTAATTTCCCAGTCCAAGAATGACCTAAAATATGAGCACTTTGCCATCCTAACTTATCCATTAATGCTTCTAAATCTGCGATCGAACTCTCAAAAGTATAATCCTTCTCCGGTTTACTACTCTCCCCATGTCCCCGCATATCCGGCGCAACCACATGAAATTCATCAGCTAAATCATCACCCAAATTAGACCAAACCAAAGCATGATCCGCTAACCCATGCAACAATAAAACAGGTTCCTTTCCGTGATTCCATTCTAAATAAGAAAGTTGAATCTCTGGAGTTGATAAACTTTGACGTACAAGCATTTTCCCCACTTTGGTAGCTTTCTCTTAGTTCGTTGTAACGACTTCAGTCGGTTTATTTAAAAGTATACGACTAAAGTCGTCACAACGAACTATTTATTACCCTTTTCCAGCATATTGCGTCGAGGTATATTCTCACCTTGGTAAAATCGCTTTTCCAACTTACCAAGATACAACCAAACTGCACCAAAAGCGAGACTTAATAGAGTTAACAAAGCTGTAGGTAAAACCGCTTTTTGATTCAGTAAAAGAGCGATTATTGGTGTGATTGTCCAGGCAAATGCCACCCCAACCCCCAACCCCAATCTAACTTTCTGAATATTCGCTAAAGCAGTACTACAACTGTTGCATTTAGTTGTATGTGAATGATACCTATCTAACAATTTATCACGAGACAAAGCCGGAGGCAAACTAGTATTAGGAAATGGATCGACACTATATTGATTTACCCATTGGCGCAACTCAAACACAAAAC